>JACPDV010000396.1 GCA_016183835.1 Armatimonadota bacterium | reverse complement strand
GCCGACCTTGCCTCCACGCCGAACACACCGATGCCCACCAGGGGCTTCACCCCCGCCGCGGCCAGCACGCCGCGCAGCCGGGCCGACAACTGCTCGCCCACGTCACCGCGCTCCGGCCGCTCCCAGCTCTCGCCCAGGCCCGCTGCGTCCAACGGCTGCCCGGCGTCGTCGTGGGTCAGGCACTCGCCCACGCGGATCACCTTTCCGCCCCCCGCGGTGAACTTACGCAGCGCCGCCAGCGTCGCCGGCGGCACGTGCGATGCGCCGGGCACGAGCACCACTTTCGCCTGCCCGAACGCCCGGTCCGGCTGGCCCTTGCCATACCGCTCGGCGTCGTGCTCGTTCACGAACCCCACGTTCACGTCCAGGAAGTTGGCCGCCAGGTAGACATCCCGCACGAGCTGCTGGTGCTGACCCGGGTTCCAGATGGCGCTGGCCTGCGACCAGAGCACCGCCACCGGCGCCGGCGCACCGGCGATGGCCGCCACCTCCGGCCCGGCGCGGTTGAGGTCCAGCGCGGCCAGACCGTGCTCCGCCGCGCATTCGGGCCGGTGCATGATGCTCCCGGTGAAGTCTGAGTTGGACTCGTCGGTGCGCTCCCAGACCCAGGTGGTCTCGGCGCCCTGCCCGTGGATCGCGCCCTGCCAGTAGACGTTGCGGATGAACGCACGGGTCACGTCGTGCACGTCGCGGTCGACGATCAGGTGGTTCTCGCTGTTGAACACCGGGGCGTCGAGCGCCGAGCGCTGGTAGTCGTAGCCCATGTTCTCCCCGAGCCACTCGCAGGCCCAGCGCGAGCCGCTCCCGGGCCACTTGCAGCAGTCGTTGCCGTTGATCTGCGAGAGGTCGCTGAAGAGCTCGGGCGCGATGCTCCAGATGCCGTGCGGCGCGGCCCAGAAGTGCGCCGACATCATGATCTTCGCGTGCACGGGCAGGCTCGGCGCCATCGAGTGGATCACGTCGGCCATCCAGCGGTGCCAGCCGGCGAAGATGTCCTGGTTGAAACGCGAGAAGTCGTAGCACATCGCCGTGGCTTCGAACTTCGGCGGCAGCACGGGGATGTCGTCGAACGAGGCGAACTGCTGGCCCCACCGCCGGTTGACCGCCTCCAGCGTGCCGAACTGCTGCTTCAGCCAGTCGTGCCACAGCGCCGGTACCTCCCGGCTGTGGGTCAGGTCGATGCTTAGCGGCTCATTGGAGAGGCAGATGCTGTGCAGCGCCGGGTGGTCCTTGATGCGCGGGATCACGGTGCGGAGGAACTGCTCCTCCACCCCGCGCGCCTCCGGCGAGTAGACCGAGTAGCGCAAGAAGCCGCCGTCGAACCCGCCGATCACCGGCCACTTCTCGTACGCCCACTGCGGGAAGTAGTGGGGCGAGAGGAGCAGGTTGACCTGCACGCCAGACTTCGCCGCCCGGTCGGCGACGTTGAGGAACTCGTCGATGGCCCCAGGGCTGACCTGCCCGTCCGCCGGGAAGACGCTGTTCGGCCCGAACTCGATCTGAATCATGTTGAGCCCGTAGCCCGGCAGTTCCTCCACATCGCGCCGCACCGACCCGAAGGCGCCGTAACCCAGGAAGTAGACCGGCTGCTGCGCTCGGCTGCCGTCCGCCTTCCGCACCGTGCCGACGAACGCCGCGCCGGCGATCTTGAGCGGCGAGGTGACGTACCTCGGCGCCGGCGGGCGGGCCTTCTTCGCCAGTTGCTCGCGGGCCAGCCGGTCGAGCTGGACGGCCGTGTCGTAGGCGCGGGCGACCTGGCGCTGCCCGAGGTCGTCGCGCGTCCACTGCGCGAAGTGGCGGAGGACTGTGGCCACCACCCGGGCGTCGTCGTCGCGCTTCGCCCGCTCGGCGAGCGCCGGGAGCTGCGCCTCGGCCCGCGCCAGCTCGGCCAGCACGTTGGCGCCGGTCACCAGCCGCGTGGCGCACGGCTCGCCGCGGAGCACCTCGCCCGCCGGGCCCACCACCCGCGCCTCCACCGCCAGCTTGTCCAGCGGCCGCGCGGGCAGCCCGAACTCGACCGTCACCTCGGCCCACCTGGGCATCCCGCCGTCCGGCGCCACGCGTGCGGTGGCGAGCTTCTCGGCGCCGCTCAGCACAGTCACCTCGAGCGCGCCGCCGGGGAGCGCGTCGCGCAACCGCAGCCCGCCCTCAAACGCCGCCGCGCCGCTGGTGAAGAGCCAGTCGGTGGGCGGGTAAACGTCCGGCTTCCACGCCGGCACCAGGGCGCTGGTGGGGAGCAGCCCCGGGGTGGGGCTGAGCGACAGGCTGGCCGGCAGGTCGAGCCCCGGCGCCTCGAAGGCGGTCGCCTTCGGCCCGGCCTGGAGCATCAGGTCATCGAACAAGACGCCCTGCGTCGGGCTCTCGGTGATGATCATGAAGGGGATCGAGGTCTCGGTCGGCTTGGTGGTGAAGGTCTGGATCACGCGCCGCCAGACGCCATGGGTCTCCGGGGCCTTCAGCCGCACCCACCAGCCGTCGCCGCCGCCGGCCCAGGCGATGCCGGGGTCGCCGTCGGTCAGGGTGTAGTACGACAGCGTGTAGGCGGTGTTCGGCCTGACCGTCAGGTTGTCGCCCAGCCGGAGCTGGCCGTAGACGTGCGGGCTGAAGGCCGTGCCGTTGGTGAGCTTGAGGCAGTTGCCGCCGAGCCGGCCGCGGGGCACCACGGTGCAGGTCGCGTCGGTGTTGCGCGGGTCCCAGATCCAGCCCTCCGGCAGCCCGCCGGCGAGCTTCTCGAAGGACGGGTTCGGCAGCAGGTTGACCTTGCCGTCGCTGGGCTCCAGGGTGACCCGCAGCTCGCCCGGCTGGAGCGGGATGGGGGCATGGAAGTCGGTGGCCACGGCGCCCTCCTCGACCTGCAGGTCATCGAGCCAGAACCCGGCGGTCCGGTCGTCGGACGAGAGCAGGAGCTGCCAGCGCGCCTCGGCGCCGGTCTCGAAGGTCAGGCTGACGCGCTGCCAGTCGTCGCCCGTGGGGAGCTGCACCCGCGCCAGCCACTCCGGCCCGCCGCCGATCCACCCGCGTGGCGCCGGTCCGCGGACGTAGGCCGAGAGGGTGTATTGCCGGTTCGGCTTGAGGTCGAGCCACTGCTCGAAGTGGCAGTAGACGTGCGGCGCGAAGCCGGTGGGATTGGCGATCTTGAGCGCGCGCCGGCCGCTCCGGTGGACCGTCTCGTCGACGGTGAAGGTGCCGTGCGTGGCGCCCGTCTGCCAACTCCAGTCGAGCGGCGCCCCGTGGGCGTCGACCTCTTCGAAGCTGGCGTTGCGCACCAGGTTGGCGGGCTGGGCGGCGAGGGTAAGGGCGAGCAGCAGGCCGAACGGCATGGCGGTCTCCGGGCGGGGCCGCGGGAGGTTCCGCCGCAGGAGGTGCGGATTCCTTCCCGCCGCTACTCGTCGTCCTCGACCAGGTGCAGCCCGCTGTTGCGCATGATCTCCTGGAACCGCTTGTCCCGTTGCCGATCCTCGCGCGTCGGCCGGCCCTTGCTCGGCGGCGGCGGCCGGCGGCCGAAGCGGCGCAGGAAGGCGTGGAAGCGCTGTCCTTTATAGAAGTACAGCGCCGCCAGCCCGGCGGTGCCGAGGACGGCGAAGAGCCCCAGGAACGGACCGTAGACATACCACGTGAAGGCGATCTCCAGCCCCGCGATGACCCACGCGGAGACCGGGAGGATGAGCAGCAACACCCGCGCCGAAGGGTTGCGGAGGGCCCAGACGGTGAACAGGCCGCAGAGCAGGGCGCCCAGCCCAAGGGCTTGGATGCCCACCGGCGCGGCCGGGTTGAGCAGGTGGCCCAGGGTCACCATGCCGTTGCACCCGAGCGACATCGCCGCCAGAAAACCGGCGTGCACGCGCGAGCCCCACCAGCGCTCGAGGTCGCAGCCCACCCACCAGAACACGTAGCTCAGGAAGAACAGCCCGATGGGGTCGGCCAGATTCACAATAGCGTGCGTGAGGAGGGTCCACGGCATGCTGGCCACGGTCAGCGGGCTGAACACCATCAGCCGAAGCGCCGGCTCCGCGGCGGCGCCGCCGAAGAACCCGAGCAGCCAGACCACCAGCGTGGCGACCAGGAACCAGAACGTCACCGGCGCGGACCGCGGGTGGAACCGCGGGCCGAAACTGATGGCGGTGCAGGACATGACGGCGCCTCCGAGACCATTCTACCACGTTCCATAACGTCGCCGGGGCCGCCGGGGTTCGTTCCGGGGAGGACTCACCCGCCCACCCCCGAAGGCCGGCCCGCACGAAGGGCCCCCACCGTGGAACGCGAGAAGCTCCTCCTGGTCGATTCCCACAGCCTGATCCACCAGGCCTACCACGCCATCGGCGAGCTGCGCGCTCGCGACGGCACCCCCACCGGTGCCGTGTACGGCTTCGCCAACATGCTCCTCCGCGTCCTCGAAGACGAGCGCCCCACCGCCCTCGGCCTCGCCTTCGACACGCCGACGCCCACCTTCCGCCACACGCAGTTCGCCGACTACAAGGCCCATCGCCCGCCGCTCGACGAGGACCTGATCACCCAACTCCCCCTCGTCGACGCCCTCGCCGACGCCTTCCGGTGGCCCATCCTCAAGGCGCCCGGCTACGAGGCCGACGACATCCTCGCCACCCTCGCCACTCGCGCGCAGGACCACTGGGACGTCTACATCCTCACCGCCGACCGCGACCTGTGCCAGCTCGTCGGCCCGCACGTCACCGTCCTCGCCACCCAGGCCCGCGTCGGCGTGCCGCCCGAGCGGGTGCCCGACTACAAGGGCCTCGCCGGCGACTCGTCCGACAACATCCCCGGCGTCACCGGCATCGGCGACAAGACCGCCACGCAGCTCCTCCAGGAGTACGGCGACCTGGAGGGCGTGCTCGCCGCGGCGGACGAGATGCGCGGCAAGCGGCGCGAAAACCTGCTCGCCCAGGCCGACATCGCCCGGCTCAGCCGCGACCTGGCCACCGTCTGCCGCGAAGTGCCCCTGGACCTCTCCGTCGAGGAGCTGCGGCGCCGCGAGCCCGATCACGAGGCGCTGGGCGAGCTCTTCACCCGGCTCGAGTTCCACTCCCTCCTCCGCCGGCTGAGCCCGCGCACGGTGACCGCGCCCACCGTGGTGCACTACCGCGCCGTGGCCAGCGACGCCGACGCCGAGCTGGTGGCGCGCGAGGCCGCCGAGGCGCGCGTGGTGGGCCTCGCCTGGCGCGACTCGCCGCCGGCTCTGGCGCTCAGCCCCGGCCCGGGCGGCGCCTGGCTCGTGCCGCTCGAGACCGGCGGCGGGCAGCAGATGAGCCTCTTTGCCGAGTCCGGACCTGACCCGGCGGCGCGGGCGCGGCTCGAGACGGTCCTGGCGCCGCTGGCCGCCGGTGAGGCCCGCTACGTCTGCCACGACGCGCAGCGCCTCTACCAGGCGCTCGGCGCGGAGCACCCGGCCCTCGCCGCGCTGGCCGGCGACACGCACCTGGCGAGCTGGCTGCTCGACCCCGAGCGCCCCGAGCACCGCCTCGCCGACCTGGCCCGCACCCACGTCGCCGCGCCGCCCGGGCCGCCGCCCGAGGGCGCTCCCGATCCGGGGCTGTACACCACCTGTGCCGAGGCCGACCTCGTCCGGCGCCTCGAGCCGCGGCTGCGCGAGCTGCTCGACGAAGAGTCGCTCCTCGCCCTGTACCTCGAGATGGAGCTGCCCCTGGCGCCGGTCCTGGCGCGGATGATGGCCCGGGGCGTGGTGCTCGACCGGGCGGCGGTGGCGGCGCTGGACAGCGAGCTGTCGGCCGGCGTGGACGCGGCCCGCCGGGCGGTGTGGGCCGCCGCGGGGCGCGAGTTCACGCTCGATTCACCCAAGCAGCTCGCCGCGATCCTGTTCGACGAGCTGGGCCTGCAGGCCGGGCGGAAGACCAAGACCGGCCGCTCCACCGACGCGGCGGTCTTGCAGAACCTGATCGGCGAGCACCCCGTCGTCCCGGCCATCCTCGAGTACCGCGAGCTGGCGAAGCTCAAGTCCACCTACACCGAGCCGCTGCTGGCCCTCTCGGATCCGGTGACCAGCCGCATTCGCACCTCGCTCAACCAGACCGGCTCGGCCACCGGGCGACTCAGCTCGTCGCGGCCGAACCTGCAGAACATCCCGGTGCGGGGGAACTGGGGCGAGCGCTTTCGCAACGTCTTCACGGCGCCGGACGAGTGGCTCCTCCTGGCGGCGGACTACTCGCAGATCGAGCTGCGCGTGCTGGCCCACGTCAGCGGCGACGAGCGCATGATCCGCGCCTTCCGCGAGGGGCAGGACATCCACACGCTGGCGGCGGCGGAGATCTACGGCATGGCGCCCGAGCACGTCGGCGCCGAGCAGCGGCGGCTGGCCAAGGTGCTCAACTTCGGCGTGGCGTACGGGATCCAGGCGCACGGGCTGAGCCAGCGGCTGGAGATCCCGCGCAACGACGCGCAGGCGCTGATCGACGCCTACTTTGCGCGCTTCCCGGCGGTCAAGCAGTACGCCGAGGACACCATCCGGCGGGCGCGGGAGCAAGGCTTCGTGCAGACGCTCTTCGGCCGCCGCCGGCGGCTGGCGGAGATCCACAGCTCGAACCCGGCGGTGCGGCAGGGCGCCGAGCGGGCGGCCATCAACATGCCCATCCAGGGGGCGGCCAGCGACATCCTCAAGCGGGCGATGCTGACGCTCGAGGAGCTGCTCGCCGACGGGCTGCGGGCGCGGCAGATTCTGCAGGTCCACGACGAGCTGCTGCTGGAGGTGCCGCCGGACGAGGTGGCGGAGACGGCGGCCCGGGTGCGGGCGGCGATGACCGGCGCGGCGCGGCTCGATGTGCCCCTCGAAGTGAAGGTGGAGGTGGGCCGACGGTGGGGCTCGCTGGAGGCTCCGGGGTAGCCGTCCGGAGCGTCGCGAACGGGCTTCCGAGGCGCCTGGAATCGATTCTTGCACCCCGTTTACAGGGCTGGACCAAAGTGCTATACTGCGGCGACTGCGGAGAGGCCGTCCCGAATCCCGGAACGCTGACAGCCCCACTCCTCCTCGTTTCCTCACAACGTCGGTCCACTTGCGGCGCGAAACGGGTCGGACGGGTCCGGTCGACGACCGCCATCGCAGATTCCCCGGCAGGAACCGGGCAGAGCGGGTGAGCAGGTATGACCAATGAGCATGACGGCGACGACGAGGCCCCAACCATGAGCGACGCCGTCGAGGAACGCGAACCGCAGGTGGCGGCTGTGCCGCCGGCCGCTGACGAAGAGGCCGGGGAAGAAGCCCTCACCATGGACGAGCTGATGGCCGAGTACGATGCGGCCGAGCCTCTCCAGGAGCTGCGGGAAGGCGATGTTGTCACCGGCACCGTGGTGCAGATCGACGACCAGGGCGTGATGGTCGACGTGGGCACCAAGTCCGAGGGGCTGATCCCGCGGGCCGAGCTGGACGTGATCCGCTCCGAGATCGAGGTGGGCGACCGCATCCAGGTGAGCGTCCTGCGGATCGAGGACGACGACGGCCACCTGGTGCTGAGCAAGCGCCAGGCCGACTACGAGCGGGCCTGGGAAGACATTGTCGACAAGCAGGACAGCGGCGAGATCATGGAAGCCCGCGTCGTGGAAGCGGTCAAGGGCGGCCTGCTGGTGGACCTGGGAGTCTACGGACAAGGTTTCGTGCCGGCCTCGCACGTCAGCGTGCGGCGGCCGCGCAACCTGCAGAAGTACGTCGGCCAGACGCTCCGGCTGCAGGTCATCGAGGTCGAGCGCCGGCGCCGGCGGGTGGTGCTCTCCCACCGCAAGGTGGTCGAGGAGCAGCGCGCCGCGGAGCGCGAAGAGACCCTCCACAACCTGGCCGAGGGGCAGGTGCGGCCGGGCGTGGTGCGCCGGCTGACCCAGTTCGGCGCCTTCGTGGACATCGGCGGCGTCGACGGCCTGCTGCACGTCAGCGAGCTTTCCTGGCGGCGCGTGGACCATCCCGAAGAGGAGCTGCGCGTCAACCAGGACCTCGAGGTGATGGTGCTCAAGCTCAACCTCGAGGAGAACCGCATCTCCCTCGGGCGGCGGCAGTTGCTCGCGGATCCGTGGCGCGAAGTGCCGCGGATCTACCGCGAGGGGCAGGTCATCCGCGCCAAGGTGGTGCGGCTGCTGGACGACGGCGCGGTGGTGCGGCTGCCGCTGGGCGTGGACGGCCGCGTGTCGCTGCCCGACGAAGTGCTGCATCCCGCCCAGGAGGAGCCGGAGGCCGAGCCCGAAGCCCCGGGGACCGTCACCGAAGAAGTGGCGGCTGCTGCGGACGACGAGGCCCCCGAGGCGCTCGAAGCTCCCGAGGCTGTGGAGCTGGCCGCAGCTCCCGCGAGCGACGAGGCGCCCGAGCCGACCCCGGAGGAAGCCCTCGCCCCCGCGAGCGACGAGGCGCCCGAGCCGACCGCGGAGGAAGCCCTCGCCCCCGCGAGCGACGAGGCGCCCGAGCCGACCCCGGAGGAAGCCCTCGCCCCAGCGAGCGACGAGGCGCCCGAGCCGACCCCGGAGGAAGCGCCCGAGGCGGACAGCGACGTCGTGGCCCCGGCTCCCGCCCTCGGCGAGGGCTCGGAGATCGAGGTTCGGATCGACCGGATCATCCCCGTGGAGCGGGATGTGGTCCTCAGCCTGGCCAGCAGCCAGCCGGTGTCGGAGCGGGGCGAACGGCAGGAGTCGCGCGACGCGCAGCGCGAGCGGACGGTGGGGGCGCCGACGCTGGCGCGCGGGCGCTACTCGGACCGCCGGGACGGCGGCGAGGACGACGAGGGCGGCGAGGGCCGCGCCGGGGTGGCCGGGCGGCGCGACCGCCGGCAGGGCCGCGAGCGCGAGCGCGAGCGCGAGCCCGACCGCACCACACCGGTGGCCGAGCCCGCGCCGGGCCCGGCCCGACGGACCCTGGGCGACCTGATGGGTGACAAACTTCGCGCTCTCTTCCAGGGCGAAGAAGGGGACTCCACGGCGGCCGGCGAAAGCGACTCGGGACACGATGCCGCAGCGGTGGAGGAGGGCTCGGAGGAGGCGTCGAAGTAGCCCACCCGGCGGGCCCGGCAGAGCGCGGCGGCAAAAATGGGCGGGGCCTGCCCCGATTGGGTGGACGGGGTTGTCTAACCCGCGAGGGTCCGACCCGGAATCGGATCGGGAAGATGCCGCAGCACGTTTACGGAGGCCCGCGAGTCGGGAATATGAAGGATGTTAAGAGGACGAGCTCCCCGCTGAGTGTCCCAGGCCGCGGGCCCACCGCAGGCCAGGGCCGGTCCGCTCCCCCTTGGACCGGCTCGGGCACCGTGTCCCGAAGCGAATACGCCCCGTATCGGTGGCGCCAGGACAGTCCTGCGCGCGATGGTGGAGGCTTGCCATGGGGATGAGGCGATTCGGGCTCGGTGCGGTTTGCATCGTCGCGCTCGGCTCGGCCGCGCTGGCGGCTCGGCCGGTGCACGAGTTCGTCGGCCCCGAGGGCAACGCGTTCATGCGCGTCCCCGCCGTGACCCGGCAGGCCGTGCGGCCGACCCAGGAAGTCAACATCACGCTCAGCGCCGGCGACGACCGCGATCCCTGCTGGTCCGCCGACGGCACGCTGATCGCCTTCGCCTCCAACCGCGCCGGCGACTACAACATCTACCTCTGCCGCACCGACGGCTCCAACCCCGACACCGGCGTGCCCAACACCCCCAAGCTGGTCTCCGGCCTGCCCGGCGACGAGCGCTACCCGGCCTGGAGCCCCGGCGGCACCGAGCTCGCCTACGTCCGCAGCGGCGCCATCTATATCCGCAACCTCCGCAACGGCATCGAGAGCCTGGTCAACGACACCGTCGGCCAGCCCACCGGCCTGGTGTTCTCGTTCGACGGCACCCGCCTCGCCTTCTCGTCGAGCATCGGCACCGACATCACGCCGCAGATCTACTGGCTCAACATCGATCCCAACAACCCGCACCTCGAACGGGTCACGGACTCCACGTCCCAGAACATCGCCCCGGCCTGGTTCCCCCAGAGCGCCCAGATCGCCTGGGCCTCCAATCGCGACGGCGACTTCGACGTGTTCGCCGTCAACGTGCCGGGCGTCAACGCCGGTCCCGTCCCCGAGAACACCTGGACCAAGCTGGTCGGCGGCGCCGGGGACCAGATCGACCCCGCCTGGGTCAGCCGCGGCGGGATCGTCAACAACCCCCTCTACAACCAGGCCTTCCACCTGATCTACGCCGACAACGCCGACACCGGGCAGACCTTCGAGGTCAAGCTGGCCGACAGCGACGGCACTCCCACCGGGGACATCGTCTTCAGCGACTCCGCCGCCGTGGCGCCCACCGATCAGTTCGAGCCGTTCGCCAACCCGGTGCAGAACTCGGCCAGCAACCTGTGCTGCTTCTCCGGCAACCAGGTCGGCAACTTCGAGATCTACACGACCCAGATCTTCGCCGGCGCCGACGTGCGCATCGAGGCCCCCATCTTCGACATCGGCAGCGGCGTGCAGGAGGCCTGGGCGCTGATCCGTCTGGCCGAACGGCCGGCCTACCAGCGGTCGCGGGTTATCACCGGCGGCACGGGGGGGGACGACGGCGTGATCAACGGCGCCACCAACAAGATCTACATGGGGAACATCAACCACGAATTCGACCAGATGATCATCAACGCCACCACCTACGCGGCGTTGGACCCCACCGCCCTCAGCATCACCCCGAACGCTCTGCTCAACATGGTCCGCAACAACGCCGTCCGGCTGCGCGACGACGGCACCAACGGCGACCAGCTCGGCGGTGACGGGATCTGGTCCGCCACCTGGCGCACGCCGGCCCAGGCGCAGGATTTCTACGTCGACATCATCCCCATCGACAACCGCAACAACTTCCCGGTCGACACCAACCTGTCGTTCAACTCACGGCCCGGCGGCGGCGGCAACGACGTGATCGGTTACGACCACGTGACCGGCTTCACCACCCGGCAGCTCGACCTGACCCGCAAGATCCTCTTCGTCAGCGACTACGCCTGCGGGCAGAAATTCCAGGTCGCCGACTTCGCCGGCGCGGACCAGACCACGCTGAACCGTTTCTGGCCGGCCGCCCTGCCGGTCGAACATTGGTACTTCGCCACCGACGACAACAACGACCCGGGCACCCCCGGGCAGATGCCCGGGATGGCCCAGTTCTTCGACTTCAACACCACGCCCGTGCTCAACGTGATCAGCGCGCAGCCGACCTACCGGGCTTGGGGGTACGTGGGCAACCCCTCGCCGCAGCCGCCCGACTTCACCGGCGACCCGGCGACCAGCGAGCGTTTCGGCGGACCGCCGCCGACCAGCCTCTACGGCGGCCTGCGGCAGGCGGACCTGCTGGCCGTGTGGCGCATCCTCTGCCGCGGCCCGGTGGACGCCCCCACGCTCAACGCCTACACGCCGCTCCCGCTCCCGCCGCCGCCCGGCAGCCCCATCCCGGCCCAGGACGCCGACCGGATGATCCTCTGGATCTCCCCCTACACCGGCGACCTCTTCGTCCAGGCCGGCACGTTGCTGGACGCCGACGTGCAGAGCGCGCTGACCAACTTCGTCGCCGCCGGCGGGCGCCTGTTCATGACGGGGCAAGACGTCGCCTGGGCGCTGACCAAGAACGGCACGCAGGGCAACTCCTTCCTGACCCAGACGCTGCACGCCACGTTCCTCTCCGACGCGCCGCCCGACGTGGCCAACCAAACCGTCCAGAGCGCTGTGCAGCGGCACACTTTCGTTGCCGGCCAGGGCATCACCGGCATCGAGCAGCAGGTCTTCCAGACCGCCGAGAACCCCCTCGTCTTCGACATGTATCCCGACTACTACCGGTGGATCGAGGACAACGCCAGCTACGACCCGCCCGGCGAGGGCGGGCACTACCTGCGCATCAACCAGGGCGGCGGGAACACCGGCTGGGCCGGCGACGGCTGCCCGAACGGCTGGTTCATCGACGACATCGCCCCGGCCAGCAGCGGCATCGCCACGCTGAACTACACCAGCGGCGGGACCACTGGCATGGTGCGGTTCCTCGACGGCCAGACCGGCGGCCGCGTGATCTACTGCGCCTTCCCCTTCGAGGGCTGGCGCAACGAGTACACGTACGTCCCGGGCTACTACCCGAACGTCAACTACGTGATCTGCGGCGAGGACCGCCAGGAGGTCTTTACCAACGTCTCCGACTATCTCCGCACCGGCGCACTGCTCGGCAAGGTGGTGGGGCCCGACGGCTCCACGCCCGCCGGCGGGATCACGGTGATCGCCCGCCTGGGCTTCCAGCCCACCGGCACCATCATGGCGACCACCACCTCGCTCAACGATGGCACCTACCTGCTGCGCGGCCTCTCCACCGCCAACTACAGCGTGTATGTGGTGTCCAACGAGTTCACCGCCGACCACCGGCCGTACCAGATCGTGGAAGGCGGCATGACCAACCAGGATGCGGATCTGACCATCCGCCTCCTGCGCTTCGAGACCGGCACGATTTTCGGCACCGTGACCCAGACCGGCGGCAACACCGTGGCCGGCGCGACGGTCACCGCGACGCTGCAGACCACCGGCAACAACCCCTTCACCGCCAGCCTGAAGACCGACAACAACGGGCAGTACTCGCTCGACGTGCCGGGCGGGACCTACACTGTCACCGCCCAGGCGCCCGGCTTCGGGGCGGCGTCGTCCACCAACGTGGTGGTGGTCGCCGGTGACTTCGTGCAGGTCAACCTGGTGCTCCAGCCGGCGCCGGGCAAGATCACCGGTACCGTCAAGGGCAACAACCAGCCGATTGGCGGCGCCAGCATCGCGGTCATCCAGAACGCCATCACGGTGGCCAGCACCACCACCAACGGCGCGGGCGCCTACGAGATCTCGCTCGCCGCCGGCACCTACGACCTGACGGTCACGGCCGCGGGCTTCCAGCAGGCCACCAAGACCGGCGTGGACGTGCTCAGCGACCAGACCACGAGCGGCGTGGACTTCGCCCTCACGTCCGTGCCGCCGGGGAGCCTGACCGGGCTAATCACCCTCTCGGGGAGCAGCGAGCCCATCGGCGGCGTGACGGTCAACGTCACTTCCGGCGGGGTGATCCTGCAAAGCACCACCTCGTCGCCCACGGCCACGGTGAGCGGCACGTCGCGTTACAACTACCGCTTCGACAACCTCCCGGCCGGGGTCTACGACATCCAGATTGTGGCCCGCGGGTTCACCGCCACCACCAAGGCGGGGATCCAGGTGACCTCGGGTCAGACCACCGCCGGGGTGGACTTCCAGCTCCAGCCGCTGCACACGTTCATTGCCGGGCTGTCGATGACCTGCACCCCGTTCGACTACGTCGCCGTGGCGCCGGACATCCAGACCCTGGTGGACGCCGACAACAACCGTGCGACGCCGCTCAAGCTGGCGACCTGGGACACGCTCTCGCAGACGTACATCTACTACCCGAACCGGCCGGCGGACACGTTCAGGCTGGGCGTCGGGTACTTCATGAAGCTGGCCAAGAACGTCGCCCTGACGACCGAGGGCGTGCGCGCGCCGGAGGTCGGCACGGGCCAGCGGATCCAGCTCCTGACCGGCTGGGACCTGGTCGGCCACCCCTACGAGTTCCCGGTCGACATGTTCGCCTGCCAGGTGATCTTCCAGGGCACGACGTTCTCGATGCAGGACGCCATCGCCCGCGGCCTGGTCGGCGGCGCGCTCTACACGCTGAACTTCAACCAGTACCAGCAGGTCTTCCGGTTCGATCCGTACACCGCCTTCTGGGTCCGGTCGTTCCAGAACGTGCTGCTCCAGATCCCGCCGACGCCGCTGCGCAGCGTGAGCAGCCCGGCGGCGGGCCGGGCCGTGCCCACGCCCGGAAGCTGGAGCGCCAGCCTGGTGGCGCGCACCCGGAGCGGACTGCAGGCGACCGCGACGATCGGCACGGCGCCCGACGCTGCCGACGTCTACGACGCCCACGACCGTGCCGAGCCGCCGCGGCCGCCCGCGGTCGGGTTCCTGACGATGACCTTCCCGCACGCGGACTGGGGCCGCTACGCCGGCAGCTACCGCAGCGACGTGCGCGGGCAGGCCCGCACGCAGAGCTGGACGCTGGAGGTCAACGTGGACCGGCCCGGCGAAGACATCGAGCTGGCCTGGCCGGACCTCAACAAGCGGGTGCCGGCCGGGGTGCGCGTGGTCCTCCACGACCTCAGCACCGGCATCCGGCGGTCGCTGCGGCAGACAGGCGGCTATCAGTTCCGGCAGGCGGAGGCGGGCACGCGCACGTTCACCCTCCAGGTGGACAACGCCGAGCCCGGCCTGGCGGTGGCGCAGATGCAGTACGAGCCCGGGCGCGGCGCCGGCGGCGCCCTGACGTACGTGCTCAGCGCGCCGGCCGCGGTGGACGTGGTGGTGCGCGGCGCGAGCGGGCGCGTGGTGCGGCAGTTGCTCCGGGCGGTGAGCCAGGAGGGCGGCACGCAGGTGGTTCGCTGGGACGGGCGCGACGACAACGGCCGGCCGGTTCCCAATGGCACGTACACGATCGAGGTGGTCGGTCGCAACGAACTGGGCGAGCAGGTTCGCGCTCAGCGGGTGGTGACACAACGGCGGTGAGTCGCCGCGGTGACGCGTAGCTCCCCAAAGGGAGGTGACGGAAGTGGCAGTCCTAAAGGCAACGGTGCGACATCCGGGTGTGAGGCCCCTCGCCTGGTTGACGATGCTGTCGCTGCTGGCCCTGACGTTCGGTGCCGCACCCCAGCGCGCTGTCGCGCAGGAGCAGCGCGCCCGCTCGGTGGCCATCCTCGACTTCGCCAACGACGGCGGGGACGCGATCCTCGGCCGGGCCGCTTCCGCGGCGCTGCATCTCAAGATGACCGAGCGCCAGTACAACGTGCGCGCCCGCAGCGAGGTCCGCGAGGCCTTCGTGCGACTCGGTCTGCGTGAGCCGCTCGAGCCCGACGAGGTGCGCCGGCTCTTCCAGGACCTCGACACCGAGCTGGTCGTCGGCGGCCGTGTGCTCAAGGTCGAGCAGGGCGACTCGCCGCGGCCCTGGGCCCGCGTGCTCCTCCGCGTCGAGGTCTACGACGGCGCCTCCGGCGACCTGACCAACGGGGCCATCGCCGAGGGCTACGAGACCGGCACCGGCACCTCCCAGACCGACCGCGAGGCCACCCTCAACGACGCCGTGGAGCGCGCCGCGACCAAGGCCCTGGAGACGATCGAGGCCAACACCTTGATCGAGGGCAAGGTCATGCTCTACAGCCCGGTGGACGACCCGCCCAAAGTGGTCCTCAACCGCGGCATGAAGTACGGCGTGCAGGATGGCATGCTGTTCGACATCTTCCGCGTCGACCTCGACCCCAGCGACGCCTCGCGCACGCGGCAGTTCAAGGTCGGCCGCATCAAGGTCACCTCCGTCTCCAGCGACGAGGCCGAAGGCGTCGTGCTCGAGACCAACGGCGGCATCCGCACCAACGACATCCTGCGCCAGGTCTTCGCCTTCCCGGCGGTGGACGAGGTCGTCCCCGTGCGCGACACGCGGGGCAACGTGGTGCAAGGGCCGAAGCAGCCCAAGCGCGGCGGCGGCGCCGGCCTGCTGGGACCGCTGCTTGGAGTGGTGGGCGGGCTCGCCGGGTTGGCCTTGCTGCTGACCATGAACAACAACCAGAACACCAGCGCGCCGCGGGTCAACCCGAACACGGGCGCGTACCTGCAGCAGGCCA
>JACPDV010000383.1 GCA_016183835.1 Armatimonadota bacterium | reverse complement strand
CCGCCGTCAGCGCCACGCGCACGAGGCGGGCGGTAGGCAGTGCATCCCAACCCGGCAGCTCGGCGCCGTCGGGCGTCTCGGGTCGGCCAGCGAACGTGTAGAGCAGCGTGCCGCCCTGGGTCACGAAGGCGCTCAGGCGCCCGAACTCCTCAGGCGTGAGGACCGGCTTCTCGCAGGCGTAGAGGGCCACCTGATCGGCGGGTAAGGACAGCGTGTTCGTCACGTCGTAGTCGATGTTGGCAGTGCAGAGGGCCTTCCAGAGCACGCCCCACTGCCGGGCCTCGTGTCCGCCCAGGTCCACCAGATCGGGGAACGCGAGCGACTCGGGGCACCAGACGTGGAGGGGTGGCCGACGCCGCAGCCCGCTGAGCACATGGGTCAGTGCGGCGGCGCGCCAGACGTTCTTCAACCAGGCGACCCGGTTTGCCGCCTGCGTCGGCGCCCCGAAGTTCCAGGGCATCACCCGGTTGGTGAGCGCGCTGATGCAAGCCGTCCCGATGGCCTGGTCCTTCTCCGGCGTGTCCTGGTCCATGATCAGGGGCGGGAAGATCGCCGACTGCCCGCCGAACTCCGCCGCCATGCGGATGACCTCGGCGTGCATCTTGGCCGACGCCGGGTCGTCGTAGGCCCAACTCGCCGTGGTGAAGCCGCGCCGTGCTACGGCGGGCGGCCACAGGCAGGTGTGGTTCATCGTCGCCGGGCCGGTGTTGCCGTTGCCGGGCATCGGAGTGACGTGCGCGAGGGGCGTGTCCTGGATGAAGGCGGCGACGAACGCCGGGACGGCGTCGAGACGGAACTGGTAGAAGCGGTAGAAGGCCATCGTGCGCCCGCGCGGCGGGATGCCGCTCTCGGCCAGGTCGTCGTAGTGGTGGTCCGCGGCCCACCGACGGAATGCCGCGTCAGCCGCGTCGCTATTGTCGCCGTACTGGCCGCCGTAGCACATCATGCCTCGTGGCTCGTCGACCATGAAGAAGTCCGCGCCATCGGCCGCCGCGCCGATGTCCCGGCGCCACATGTTTTGGAACGCTGCCACCACGTCGGCTGCGCAGATGGAGAACACACCCGGCTTCGTTACCGGCTTGCCGTCGAGCCCGCGGAACACGTTGGGCGTCACCTTGGCCGCGATGTCCTGGGGCAGCTTCTCGGCACTGCCGTTCACGGCGTGCTTCAGCCCGGCCGCATGGAGCTCCTCGATGACCAGCGGCGAGCGGGTCACCACGCCATCGATGCCCAGCTCACGCAGGCCGGCGCAGAAGCGCGACAAGTCTGGCTTGCCGTAGGTCGCGGCGGTGCGATCCCATTGCGGATTGCCCAGCCCGTAGGCCCAGTACTCGCTGGGCGCGGCCGCCCGCCGGCGGTCGGCGACCAACTTGCCGACGTAGGCCAGGTCCACGCCTTCGGCGCTCAGCTCGGTGCGCGACTGTTGCCAGTCCGCCAGCCAGGCGTCGATGTAGCCCGACCAGTTCCGGCCATAGGCTTCGCGGGTAGCGGCGGTGTCCGGAAGGGTCTGCACTGCCGTCGATACGGTGTCTTCCTGCCCGATCGGAGTGGCCGTGATGGCGGCGATCTGGACGTAGGCCTGAGCGGTCGGGGCCTGGCATCGGACCGCGATGCGTCCTTGAGGGGCGTCCGCCACGGCCGAGACGATCTTGATGGCCCCGGTGGTGGCGACGCCCTCCGCGACCACCTGGCCGTTGAACGAGATGGTCAGGCCGGAAGTGGTCACGCCTAGCTCCGGGTCGCCTACCACCACCGTGACCGAGTACCGCCCGGGCTCGACGGCGAAGTCGAACGTGTTGTCCCCGAGCGAAAACACGTTGCTCGAATAGAGCGCCAGCACTTGTGCGGAGCGATGGGTGTCGTACAGCGGGTTGAGGGGGTCGTTGCGGTAGATCGCACCACGCGGCGGCGACACCCAGCCAAACTCGGGACTGGACTTCAGCAGCGTCTTGGGCGTGACGCGGGTGAAGCCGTCCGGTACCGGAGAGGTCTCGGAGGCCATGTCGAACTGGTAGCGGGGGTTGGCCACGCACGCGGCAAGGGCGAGGGTAAGCCAGACGCAGGGGATAGTCATCGCGGGCTCCGCCCGGCCGGCCGAGGCCGGGAGCGCGACAAAGTGTTATTGTGCTGCCGGACACGCCGCTCGCAGGAATGGACGTCCAGCCGGGCTGTTCGGTTCGCGTCGCGGTCGGCGCCGGAGGGGTCTGCCTCCGGCGCCGCCGCGACGGGGTACGAGCGGGCACGGGGCAGTGGTTGTAGAGTACAATCGTGCGGCGCCTTCCGGTGGGTGACCCGGACGGGGCGATGGCGACGCCCGAGTCTGCACAGCCGTTGGGAGCAGCATGGAGTCCAGACTGCGGATCGCGCACATCATCACGACGCTCGGCCGGGGCGGCGCCGAGCTGATGCTCTACCGACTGCTTACCCACAGTGATCCGGCGACCTTCGACAGCGTGGTGTTCGGCCTGGCACGCGAGGGTGAGCTCGTGCCGCAGATCGAGGCCCTCGGCGTGCCGACTCTGGTGCTCGGGATGGCGAGCGGCGTGCCCGATCCGCGCTGCCTCTGGCGCGTCGCGCGCGAGCTGCGCCGCCGGCGGGTGCAAGTGGTGCAGACCTGGATGTACCACTCGGACCTCCTCGGTGGCCTGGCAGCCCGGATGGCGGGACGGATCCCGGTGGCCTGGGGCATCCACCACACCACCTGGGACAGGGAGACCATGAAGCCCGCCACGCGCGCCTGTGCCCGGCTCTGCGCCCGGCTGTCGCGCGCGCTGCCGTCGGCGATCGTGTGCTGCTCGCACCTCTCTCAGGAGCTGCACATCCGCTACGGCTACGACGCCGGGCGATGCCGGGTGATCCCCAACGGGTTCGATACCGAGGTCTTCCGTCCGCTGCCTGAGGCCCGTGCCGAGGTGCGGCGTGAGCACGGCCTGCCCCCGGGTGCGCCACTCGTCGGGCTGATCGCCCGCTTCGACTCGACCAAGGACCACGGCACGTTCGTGGCCGCCGCCGAACGGCTCCACCGAGCGCTGCCCGAGGCCTGCTTCCTGCTCTGCGGCCGACAGATCCAGTGGGACAACGAGACCCTGGCGGGCTGGATCGACGCGGCCGGACTGCGGCCCTGGTTCCGGTTGGGCGGGCTGCGCGACGACCTGCCGCGCATCTACAGCGCGCTCGACGTCAACTGCTCGTCCTCGCGGACGGAGGCGATGCCCTTGGCGGTCGGGGAAGCGATGGCGTGCGGCGTGCCGTGTGTGGTCACCGACGTGGGCGACTCGGCCCGTCTGCTGGGCGACACGGGGCGTGTCGTGCCGGCCGGTGACGCCGACGCCCTGGCGGGCGCTCTGCGCGAAGTGCTGAGTCTTCCGCCTGCCGTCCGCGGCGCGCTCGGCGAGAGCGCACGCCAGCGCATCCAGGAGCACTACAGCCTGGCCAGCACAATGGCGCAGTACAGCGCCCTGTGGCGCGATCTGGCGCGGAGCCGCGGATGACGATCCTCCGCCTGGCCAAGCGCGTGCCACCGTGCCTCGGCGGGCAGGAGCGCCACGTCCTCGAGCTCACGCTGGAGCAGGCGGCGCTGGGTCACCGCGTGGTCCTCCTCTACGCGGACGGCCAGGCGACGGGCGGCGACGGCTGGGAGGGGCACTCGGTCGGCCGGACCGGCCGGCTCGGTTCCAGCCTCGAATCGTTGCGCTTCGCGCTGGCAGCGCAACGCTACGTCCGCCGCCACCCCACCCGTTTCGACCTGGTCCACGCCCACGGCGACTACGCCGAGGCCTTCGCCGCCGTGCGGCTCGGCCGGTATCACGGCTGTCCGGCCGTGCTCACCTGCCACGGCTCGTTCGGGCGCGACCAGCCCTGGCGCGTCGCCCTGCGGCGGGCCGCGTTCGGCCGGCTCGGTCACCTCTTCCTGGTCAGCCCCGAGCAAGCCGAGCGCGTGCGCCGGATGGGTGTCGCCACGCCCGTGACCGTCCAGCACAGCGGGACCCGGGTCGGGCCGCTGCGGGCCATCCCCCGGTCCGAGGCGGCAGCTCCGCTGGTGGTGGCGGTGGG
>JACPDV010000389.1 GCA_016183835.1 Armatimonadota bacterium | reverse complement strand
ACGCTGTTCGGCGTCTACGCCTACATCGTCGCCCAGGCCACCCTCTGGACCCAGACCTCCCTCCTCCGCGGGCCGGTCTTCGTCCTCTTCCTGATCGTGCTGGCCAACCTGCTCCTCCGCCGCTGGCGCGCGCGGCTGGCGCTCAGCGAGCGCGACCTGCTCCTCGTCTACACCATGCAGTGCGTGGCCACCGCCGTGGGCGGGATCGGGTGGAGCCAGTTCCTCGTCCCGTCCCTCAGCGCGCCGGCCAGGTACGCCTCGCCCGAGAACCACTTCGCCGACTTCCAGCCGCACATCCCGGCCTGGTGGTGGGTGCACGACCCGGGCGTGGTGCGGAGCCTCTACCAGGGCCATTCCAGCCTCTACACCGCCGCCAACTGGTCGGGCGTGGTGCGGCCGTTCCTCACCTGGTCCGTCTTCATGACGCTGCTCGCCACCGCGGCGCTGTGCCTGGGGCGGATCTTCAGAAACCAGTGGGTCGAGCGCGAGCGGCTCACCTTCCCGCTGGCCTACCTGCCCCTCGAGATGAGCCGCGGCGGCGGCACGCCGTCCTTCTGGTCCGACCGGCTGCTCTGGCTCGGCTTCGGGCTGGCCGCCTTCATCGACTGCGCCAACTCGCTCCACTTCCTGGTGCCGGCCGTGCCGGAGATCACCGTCAAGCCGGTGGGGCCGCTGCGCATCGATCAAGCCTGGTCGGGCCGGCCGCTCAGCTCGCTCCGCCCGTTCGTCCTCAGCTTCTACCCCTTCATGCTCGGCATCGGCTTCCTGCTCACGCTCGACATCTCGTTCGGCTGCTGGGCCTGGTACCTGATTCTCAAGGCCGTGACCGTGGTCAGCGTGGAGCTGGGCTGGGCCGACGGGCCGCTCCGGTCCGGGCAGATGCCCTACATTCCTGAGCTGAGCGTGGGCGCCTTCGCGGGGCTGGCCGGGCTGGCGCTGTGGCGCTCACGCCGCGATCTGTGGGGCGCGCTGCGCGGAGGCTGGAGCGTGGACCGCACCGCGCTCGTTGGCCTGCTGGCCTCCACGGTGCTGATCGTCTGGTTCGTCAGCGCGGTGGGCTGCCCCGGCTGGGTGGTGGCGGCGTGGCTGGTGGTCTACCTGGTCTACGCCACGGGCTGCGCGCGAATCGTGTCCGAGACCGGCTCGGGCTGGACCTTCTGCCCGCGGATCACGCCGCACGAGGTGCTCCTCCGCGCCGGCGGACTGGTGACGCTGAACCCGCGGCAGGCGACAGTGTTCACCTGGCTGATGCCGTTCGACCTCGACTTCCGCGACGCCGTGATGCCGCAGCAGCTCAAGGGCATGCGGCTGCTGCCCGGCGAGGGTGGGGGCGAGCACGCGGTGCTCTTGGGCCTCTTCCTGGCCGGGCTGGTGGGCGTGGTGGCGGGGATGTGGGCGCACCTGCACGTCTACTTCCTCAACGGCATCGCCACCGCCGCGACGCACGTCTACTTCCTCAACGGCATCGCCACGGCGGTGACCCGCCCCTGGCCGCAGCAGGTGGGGCGGCAGCCGTTCGACCTGCTGGCCAGCCAGCTCAAGGGCGTGGCGCAGCAGCCCTACCGGCTCGCCGGGGTGGGGGCGGGAGCGGGGCTGCTCCTCCTGCTGGTGGCGCTGCGTACGCGCTGGCTGGCCTGGCCGCTCCACCCCATCGGCTTCGCGCTGGCCACCACCAACTCGCTCGACTACCTGTGGCTGCCGTTCCTGCTCGCCTGGGCCGTCAAGTCCGTGGTCCTGCGCTACGGTGGGATGAAGGTCTACCGCCGGATGCTGCCGTTCTTCCTCGGCATGATCCTCGGCGACTACGTGGTGCCGCTGTTCTGGGCGCTCTACGGCACCTTCGCCGGGCGGCAGATGTACATGTCGTTCCCGCACTGAGCCGTCCCATCCGGCCCCCTCGCCTTGCCAAGGAGCCGATCTTGGGTCGTGTTTCGGCGACCGCTCCCCCTCCTTGCCAAGGAGGGGGCAGGGGGAGGTTCATAGGGCACCGACGTTGAATATAGAATACTATACAAATCTAGACGAACGCAAAGAGATAGGCTGGCGTCTACGGAATTGATGATCTCATTGAGAGTTTATCTTCATTGGCTACGTCAACCGGCTATGGCCCTCCCCCTTGCCCCCTCCTTGGCAAGGAGGGGGTACTCCGTGAGGCACTTGACGCCGAGTAGGCGGACGCGTAGCCTGCCACTCCATGGAGTAAGCTCACCATGGTGGAACACCTCGTCCTCTTCAAGCTCAAGCCCGACGCCACCCCGCAGCAGGTGGACGCCCTCCTGGCCGCCCTGCAGCGGCTGAAGGACCAGATCGACACCGTCCGCGAGCTGACCTGCGGCCACAACTTCAGCGACCGCAGCAACGGTCACCAGATCGGCCTGCTCGTCCGCTTCGCCGACCGCGCAGGGCTGGCGGCGTACCTCCCGCATCCGGCGCACCAAGCGTGCGTGGAGGACTACGTCAAGCCGATCCTCGTGGACGTCACCGTCGTCGATTACGAGGCCTGAGCGGCGGTGGGTAGGGCCGCGACGCATCGGCGGCCGGAGGGCGTCCCGTACCGGGCGCTGCCACCGTCCACAGCGGTCCGCGCCGAGACTGCGGACCTCCGGAGTTGCCCGAGCAGAGGCGGAGCGCTTCGCCATGCACCACCCAACGGCCGCCCTCCGCTCGACCCACCGTCACGCGTCATCCGGGGGCACCCGGGCGATGCGGTACGCTCAACGTGATGCCTGCCGCACCTTCGAGGGCGATGGCCTGCGGGTACTCACCGACCACTAGCGTTACCTCGGCCGGATCCGTCGCCGGGACCGCGTTGCCCATGGGGTCGATGACCGCGGCCCGACGAGCCTTGCTGGTGAGCCGGATGGAGACCGGCTCCGTCCGCGCAAAGGCGGCCACCAGCACCGATTCGCGCCGCCGGAACGCATAGACGTGCAGGTTGTCGGTCTCCGCCAACACCTTGTCGAACCGGTAGCCGGCATAGCGGTCGAGCACCGCCGACACGCCGCCATACGCGAAGCGCGGACAGAAGAAGTGGTCCACGAAGCCGTAGTCACTGACGCCGTCGTAGCTGAACTGCCGCGGCCACCACAGCTCCCGGCTGGAATAGAGCAGCACGCCCTCGTGGCCGTGCGCCCAGCACCACAGCAGCTTCTGCAGCTCGACGACGGCGTTGGTGCGCTCGGAGGCCACGGTCGGCATGGCGCAGCCCATCTCGGTGTTGGCCAGGTGGAGGGGCTTTGCGTTCGCCTCGCGGTGCATGGCCTGGATCTCGGCGTGGAAGGTCTTCAGCCCGGCGAGGTCGCCGTGCCAGTGGTACGAGATGAAGTCGACCAAGCCACCGATGCTCCGCGCGATCTCATGGGCGGCGGGCAAGGTGTTGCAGTAGCCCCCGTTGGTGATTCGCGCCAGCGGCTGGCGCGACCGCACCGTCTCCCTCGCCCAGCGAACCTGATCCACGAATTCGCGGGGCGTGCCCTTGTACTGGAGCGCGTTGCTGGGCTCGTTGCCGACCTGGTAGAACAGCGCGTGCTGCCCGTACCGGCGTGCCACCTCGTCGACGTACCGCCGATACGGAGCCGACCGGATGGGGTAGAGCGGCGCCTGCTCCAGCGGCACATCCAGGTACGGAGTCAGCACGGGCCCCCGCCCGGCGCCGTACGGCTCGAAGAGCTGCAGGTCCAGGCGCAGGCCGTGCGAGGCAAACGTCTCCACGCACCGGTCGGCCAGCGCGAAGTCGAGGTCCAGGCCGAGCTCGTCGCGGCGGAACACCGGGAAGTTGATGCGGGCCACACCCGCGCCCATCCTGGCCACCAGCTCCGCGTCAAGCTCCCGGGAGGCGTCCTCGCTCAGGCCTACCGGATGGGCGGCGTGCCCCCCTTGGAGCACCGCGTTCTGCCAGCCCGGGAAGCTGCACTGCCCGACCCAGAACTCGCCCTTCCGCCACGTGTCTCCCTTGCCCCGGTTGGAGGGGCACACCGCAAGACTACGCGCGAGACGGCCGACGCAGGCCTCCCCGCGCAGGGCGTCGAGCGTGAGCACGTACGTGCCGCGGCCCGCGACCCGGATGCGCAGCCATCCGCTGCTGGGCGAAGCCGCCCGCGACTGCGCCACCGGCCTCAGCTCCCAATCCCAGGCCGTCAGGACGACCTGGTCCACGGGAGTCGTGGGGGCCGCCCGCCAGTCCATCAGCACCAGCTCGCCTGGGCCGAACACCCAGCGGTAAGGGCGCGCCGGCTCGAGGCTCAGCTCCAGCTCGGGCAGCCGATCGGCGTCCGCGACGCCCGCGCCCAGCGGCGGGACGCCGGGCGTCTGCAGGGCCGGCATGCCCGGGGCGAGCTCCATCGGTTGGTCAATCTGCCGTGGACCCTCGGTCTCCGCCCCGGCACCCGGGCCGAGAAGGACCGCCGCCAGCGCGAGCGCCACCCGCCTCGCGGCGCGGGCGGCAGACTGCGCCCCTGCACCAGTCGCGGATCGCATTCGGATCGGCCCTCCTCGCGTTGCCGCCGCTCCCCACGCCTGCGTTCCCGCTGAGTGGCGAGCAGTTCCGGCCGTAGGCGTCTCTTCGCCCCCCATGCTCCGTGATGGCTCCTCCCCCTGCGAAGCGGGGGGAGGCTGGGAGGGGGGGGCCGGACCACCGTCAGCCTTCACCGGTCCAGCCCCCTCCCCGGCCCTCCCCCGCTTCGCAGGGGAGGGAGTCCCGACCAGTGTTCACTGCCTGGCCCTCCCCGCCAGCCGCTGGAAGTGCTCCCGCACCTCGGCCGGCGACAGCGCCCGGCCGTAGAGCTTGACCTCGTCCAGCAGCCCGACGAAGTGCGCCGCGTGCTTCAGCTCGAAGTTGCCCAGGCAGAGGTGGAACTCGTTGGCGTGGATGGGGCCGGGCCGCTCCATCTCCCCCTGCTCCTCGCCGTCCACGTAGATCCGCATCAGCTTCCCGTCGAACGTGCCGCAAAGGTGGACCCAGCGGCCCTGCGGCAGCGGCTCGCGCGCCGACAGGTGGTGGCTCCAGTCCGTCTGTGGGACCTCGAAGCAGGGCTTGCCGTCCAGCACGCCCAGGCGGAAGCCGGTGTTGATCCCCCCGGAGAAGACGCGGTTCACCATCCAGGTGTTGCCCTGCCCGCCGACGTCGGTCTTGGCCCAGCACTCGATGCTCAGCGCCTCGGTCAGCGAGAGCGCCGGGTGGTTGTCCACCACCGCGCAGCCGCCCTGGCAGACCAGGGCGCCGCCGTCGATGCCCTTGGCCCGCGCCGCGGATTCCAGAACCCCGCCATGACGGTTCCCCGAGTAGTCGAGCACCACCGGTGAGTCGCCGTTCTCGTCGAACGTCCACCAGCCCACCAGCCCCTCCTCGGGCGCCCCGGCCTTCAGCACGCGGCGGGTCATGCGCTTTCTGAGGTCCTCCGTGCGCTGCGTCCAGGTGCGGTAGGCGGTGTCGTACGGCCCGTGGCCGATGTCCTCCGGGAGCAGGTCCTCGTGCGCCTCGGGCGCGGTGGAGAAGACCCGCCGCACCGCGTCGAGGTAGCCGAAGCCATACTCGCGGTAGGGCGCCAGGTAGTGGCCCTCGCCCCACTCGTTCCAGTTGTCCAGCAGCAGCAGCCGCCGGCCCAGCTCGTGGGCGGGGAAGGTGGCGATCAGGTCCTTGGCCTGGCGGAGGAGCCGCTCGAAGTCGGTGGGCGGGATCTTCCAGATGCTGCCCTCGTCCTGCCAGCCGCTCCAGGCCTGGGAGACGGTGGCCACTTGCGGCAGGATTCCGAGCTGCTGGGTGGCGCGCAGGTCGTTCATCTGAGCATCGATGGCCTGCTGCGGGGTGGGGCTGTTGGGCACGTGCCAGCAGTAGGCGAAGGTGTAGTCGAGCCCGAGCGACTTCATCAGCTTGAGGTGGTTGGGGTCGAGCCCGCGGTACTCGCCGAGCAGATAGAGCCCCTCGAACCCGGCGTCGCGGCAGGCGGCGCGCATCTTGTCGAACGCCGCGGCGACCTTGTCCACCCCGCCCAGATCCTGCACGAGGAATTCGGGCCGGTAGATGAACAACACCGGCTTGCCGTCCATCTTCAGGTAGCCCGGGTCCTTGAAGTAGTTCTCGATCCAGAACGGCAGCAGATTCGTGAAGAGGTCACGCTCGTCGCTCACGCCGGCGTGGCCGCGACTCTGGTTCTCCCACATGATCGTGTACTTCATGTGGCGCCGGAAGCGCGACTTGAAGAGGGCGTCGTGGATGGCGCTGCCGAAGTTCATCTTCACCGGCCCGCCCTGACCGTTGCGATACCAGCAGTAGATGAAGAACGAGACGCCGTGCTCGACGGCCCACTTGGTCTCCCAGTCGGCCACCTCCGGGCTCTCCTGGCCGTAGAAGCCGAGGGCCGGGGTGCGCTCGGGGTGCTTGAGGATGTTCGCCCACATCTCGGTCGCCCACATCTCGGGCCGGTCGGATTCCCAGAGCGGGCAATTGTGGGCGCCCACGAGCACGTCGGTCTGCACCGGCTGCGGCTCGGGCAGGTAGGGCTGGCGGCGGATGGGCAGCGGCGGGAGCAGGCGCAGCGTCAGCTTCGCCGTGGTCACGACAGCGCCGCCGGCCGTCAGCTCGAGGGCCAGCTCCTGCTCGCCGGCGGCGACGGCCTGAATGGTCCACTGCAAGCGCCGCTCCTCCTTGCCGTCGAGCCGGACACGGGCTCCTGCCGATGGGCGCAACAGTGTCACGCCCGGCGGCGTGACCAGCTTGGCCTCGACACTGAGCGGCTCGTCAGTGAGGTTGGACACAATGGCGCTGATCGGGGCCGGGCGCTGGGCGCGGCTGAGGGGCTGGGCGGGAAGGAAGCTGCGAATCCCCGCCGGCTCCTCCGCGCCCGCCGGCACCGCCAGAAACAGGCCCAGCCAACTCGCCGCGCTCAGGTGCATCATGCCTCTCCACCCCGTCGGGGCAACGTGCGCGGCGTGTTCGGAGGAGACGGCACGATCCCTTGCGGACGAGCAGCG
>JACPDV010000072.1 GCA_016183835.1 Armatimonadota bacterium | reverse complement strand
GATAACGATCCTGTTGCAGCGGCAGGTCGACCCGCCGCACGAGCCGTGCGGACTCGTGGATCGCCATCAGCAGCTCAAAGCCGGGCAGCGCGTAGTCCTCCAGCGCGGCAACGGTCCGGCCGTGCCCGCGGCCCATCGGCCCACAGCCGACCAGCACCGTGCGGAGCGGCGCCAAGCTCATCGCCGGGACTCCCACGACCCGTCGCAGCCCGGCAGCGAACGGACGAAGCTCCAGCTCTCCGCCAGCGCATCGAAGGGGTCCATGTCCATGGGCGGCACCAGCTCCCAGTGCATCACGAGCCGCTCCGGCGCGGGGTTGACGGCGAGCAGGACCTGGTAGATCTCCGCCAGCCCCACATGCCCGGAGCCGAGCACCGCGCCGGTGACGTGGAACGTGAGCGTCGGCTCATCGGGGTAGACCAGGTGGTCCTTGAAGTGCGTGCCGACCACATACGGCGCGGCCTCGCAGGCGGCCGGCACGGGCTTCTCGCCGAGCGCGAAGCAGTTGCCGGTGTCGAGGAAGATGCCCAGGTGCGGCACCCGCTGGCACAACTCGACCAAGTCGGAAACGTAGTAGTCGACGTGGTTTTCGATGCCCAACGGGCAGCCGAGGGCCTGGCACTCGGCGGCCAGCGGGGTGAGCGCCCCGGCCAGCCGGTCAAGCTGCTCCTCGAGCGGGAAGTCCGTCATGAAGCGGTGCACGTGGCCCGCGCAGAAGGCGACGATGGGCACGCGGAGCAGGTCCCGGTGCTTGTCGAGTGCGGTCAGGAAGCGGTCGGTGGCCGTATCCAGCACGTCCGGCTCCTCGACCTGCCAGGGCAGGCCGAGGTGCGGCACGAGCCGGAGGTCGTGCTCGGCCACCAGCTCGCGCACCCGGTCGCGCCGCGCCGGATCGTCCAGCTCCGTGAGAGAGATCCCACCTGAGCGAAAGCCGTGCTGGATCAGGAACTCCAGGCGGGCGAGACACGGGTCCTGCGCCTGCCCCACCCCAAACTGGCCCGGCCAGATGCCGGCATACCCCCACAACATGAACCATCTCCCGGCCGGTGGTTCGACGGCGGAGCCGGACTCCTCCGCGGGAATCACGGCCCGCCCGGTTCGTCCGTGATCACCACCCGTCCCAGCCACGGCGGATCCTCGGCCAGATCCACCGCGATGGTCACCGTACCCGCCGCCAGCGCCACCGTGCCGACCTTGCACCAGGCCGGCTCGCCCGTGCCGCGGAGCGGGCCCACCGGCGCGTCGCCGGCCACGGCGCTCCCCACCTCGCCGGCCCGGGCGTCGAGCCGCGCCCACACCGCGTAGCTCCCGGCGTGCGGCACCGGCACCGTCCAGCTCGCCCGCCCGCGCCCGCGGAGCCAGTCGCCGCGCTGGTCGTTGGCCGCCGCCGGCCCGGCGAGGGTCGCCCCGCCCGGCTCCAGGCGCAGCCACGTGTAGGCGTCCGCCGCGGGCTGGGCGGCCGGCGTGAGGGTCACGTCGTCGAGGTACAGCTCGCCCTGGATGTCGCCCCGCGTGTTGGTGTTGAGGGCGAGGTAGTTGCGCGTGTTGTAGTCGGGCAGCGTGGCGTCACAGGTGAGCTTCTGCCAGGTGCCGAGCCGGGTCAGGTCGTAGGCGTTGGTGCCCGCGGAGCCCTTCGAGCCCGAGGCGTCGCGGAACTGAATGCGCAGGCTGGGCGCCGGCGCCCCGGCGCTGAGGCGTGTGACCTTCAGCCAGGCGGTGAGGCGGACCTTCTCACCGGGCTTCAGCCAAACGATCTCGTACGGATCGAGCGCGGTGTCGTAGCGGGTGTTGACGTACTCGCCTTGCGCTTTGAGGTCGGCGACAAGGTGAAGGCTCGCGGAACCCGAGTGCGCCTCGGCGGTGGTCCGCTCGGCGGCGACCCCAGCGCGCCGCACCCAGCCCTCGGCGTCCACCTCGAAGTCCGGATTCGGCACCAGCGCCGGGAGCGGCCGCCGCACCGGGTTGCGCCGCCAGGCCTCCATGCTCGCCAGCCGGTCGGCGAACGACTCGCCCGGGAGCCGGCCGAACTCCGCCAGCCCCTGCGGCAGCGCACAGAGGATGTACCCACCCGACTTGCCCACCCCGGCGAAGCTTCCCCACGAGCCCGCCAGCCCGTCGCGCACCACCTGCACCAGTGCCGCGTCCCGGGTGTGGTTCGCGGCGAAGGCCAGACCCTCGAGCAGGATGAACACCGACGTGTGGGAGACGCTGGTCTTCGGGCACGAGGTGTAGCGGAAGTCGGTCTTCTCCGGCACGTAGATCTGGTCCACGACGAAGCGCGCGATCTTGACGATGTCGGCGGCTGTGCGCTGATCACCGGTGACCTCCCAGGTCATCTTCATCCCGGTCATCAGCACACCCAGCATGAACCCGGCCTCGCCGTAGTGCTTCTCGCCCGCCGGGCAGTCGCAGTGGCCGTTGGGGAGCTGGTGGTAGTAGAAGCCGTGGTCGCCGGTCGCGTCGCTCGCGCGACGCACGGCGCGGATCATCAGCTTCGCCGCGTTGAGGTAGTAGTCGTCTTCGGTGGCCCGGTAGGCGCTCATGACGAGGATCAGCATCCATCCCGGCTCGCGGGCGTTGCCGAATTGGAAGTTGGTGGTCTGCGGCCCGGCGGCCCAGTCGGCGATCAGCCTCGCATTCTCCCACGAGCGCCGGTCGCCGCCGAAGAGGTAGTGCTCGAACAGCCCCTGCGCCCAGACGTGGCCGCGGTTGTCGGACCAGCCGGGCGACGCGTAGACCTCCATGTCGCGGTAGCTGGGCGGGTAGTAGCCGGCGGTGTGGCCCATCGAGTGCGTCCACTGCTGCCCCACGCGGCGGGCGTCGGACGCGGCGTGGCGGGTGTCCACGTCGCCCTCGTGGCGGAGGCACTCGGCCGCGCGGTGGTAGTAGGCGGCGTAGCCGGTGCGCGCGTATTGCATCAGCAGCGCGTGGCCGAGGTCGTACTCCAGGTTGCCCCAGTTCAGTCCGCGCTCGCCGTACCAGTCGCCGAAGCTCATCAGGCCGTACTCGCGGGCGGAGTCACGCTCGGCAAGGTAGCGGTCCACGCCCTCCTTCAGCCGTTCGTCGTAGCCCGGGAACTGGTCGCGGGCGGCCACTGCCAGGTCGCGCATGGCGCCCGAGGCCTCGATCCACTCGGGCGGCGCTGCGGCCGTGGGCGGGTCGAGCGCCAGGCTGCGCGCCGCCGCCTCGCCGGACAGGTCCAGCCACAGCTCGTGCGTCTTCGAGAAGCCCTGCCGGAAGGTGTAGAGCCCGTCACGGAGGTGGTAGTAGAGCTTGTCCTCGTCCGGCCGCTTGGCGTAGAAGCCCTCGGGCAGCGCCGGGTAGAGCCCCACTTCGAGACCCTCGGCCCGGTTGCTCACGCCGGCCGGGTACTGCTCCCAGAAGTTGCGGCACAGCAGCCACGCCGGCGCGGCCTCGACTATCCCGGCCAGCCGCTTGCCCTGCTTCCCGCCGTCCGCCACCCAATGTGAGTCCTCGCGCTGGAGCACGCTCTGCCCCGCAGCCAGCCGCGACAGATCGGCCCCGTCACCCACGGTCACGCCCTGCGCGCCGAGGCCGGCGAACCGGAGCGCCAGCGAGCGGAAGCGGCTCATCTCGGCGAGGGTGAGATCGTTGTCGAGCGTGAAGTCGAGCCGGAGGTAGGGCTTGCCGGCGTAGCCGTGGAGCCTCATCCACCAGCCGAAGCTCTGGCCGCCGTCCGCCGCGAAGAAGTGCCCGCGCAGGGCGAGGACAACGGCCACCGGCCCGCTCTCTTCGACCCACGACTGCTCGACCTTGGCCGCCAGCGTCCGGCCACCTTCGTCCACCAGCACGGGCTGCGGGAAGGCAACCTGCTTCGCCCCGTCGGCGGTGGCGATGGTGCCGCTGCAGTCGGGCCGGGCGGCGACCGTCAGCCCGCCCGCACGGAGCTGCAGGAACTCGCCGCTCTGCGCTGCCAGCGCCGGCAGCTCGGCGGGGCGCACCGCCCGGCCGTACTCCAGCGCGACCGGCTCGGCGGGCGCCTCGAACGAGACCCGCAGCCACTTGACGCTGTGGTCGCTGGCCCAGCGCGAGACGGCCTCGGCCTGCACGGGGATCTCCCGCTCGCCGGCGAGGAGCCGGACATGGCGCGGATCGCCGAGCTGCCCCGGCGCGAACGGCACACCCACGGTAACCGGCGGCGCCGGGACGGTCCAGCCGCCGGGGTCCACGCGGAGCGGCACGCGGCCACGCTCGACGCCCTCCGCCGGCGCGTCGGCCGGCTTGAGCTCGCCCGGCAAGCTGCTGAACGGGGTGCCGTCGGCGGCCTCGCCCCGGATCTGGTAGCGGAGCGGGAAGGTCAAGGGCAGGTCGCAGCGGTGGTTGTTGGCGTAGCCGATGCCCTCCTGCCCGCGCGGGGTGTTGGTGGAGCCGCGGAGGCCGCTGGCGTCTTCGGCGATGGTGCTGCCGAGCTTGTCGGTGGGTCCGTACTCCACGCGCCCGTGGGTCGGCGCCGCGGTGGTCCAGCAGAGGTGGACGGCGGTGTCGGTGATCTGCACGGACAGGTCGTCCACGGTCAACGCGGCGAAGGCGCCGGAGGCGAGGCACGAGAGGAGAACGGCAAGGCAGCGGAGCACGGTGGGCCTCCCGGTGCGGCCGGTCAAGGGTTGAGCCGCAGGATCAGCGCGTTGAGACCGGCGGCGAAGGTGACCCACGCCCAGTAGGGGAGCAGGAGCGCGGCGGCCTCATTCGAGATGCGGTAGAAGGCCAGCGTGGTGAGCGCCACGAGCACCCAGAGAAGGAGGATGTCGACCAGGCCGGCGAGGAGCTTGCGGAGCCCGAAGAAGAGCGGCGCCCAGAGCGCGTTGACGGCGAGCTGGAGGCCGTAGAGCCAGAGCGCGATGCGCACGTCGAGCCGCTCCGGGCCCTCGCGCCAGACCAGCCAACTGGCGACGCCCACCGGCGACGGCGCGGCTGGTGATCAGCCCGCCGACCGCGCCCACCGCGAGCGGGATTGCCAACGCCACGACCAAGGCCAGCAGCGGGTTCATCGAGTTCCCCTTCGCACGTTCCCCGCCGGCGACGGGTGCCCTTCCCTGTTTCCCGGCGGTTGGAAACCGCGGCAACCATCCCACCACACCCGGCGGTTGGAAACCGCGGCGTAACTACTCAGGTCGGCCCCAAGCAGGGCCAAACCGGTGACCCGGCCACGACGCGGCGGAGCGCATCGAGGAGGTCCACGCCCTGCTTCCTGAGCGTCGAGAGGTAGCCTCGCAGCCGGCAGAACTGGTCGGCTCCCGCGCTCGTGCGCAAACAGCCGGAGACCTTCTGCTGCACCTTGGCCATGCGGAAGTCCCGCTCCGCCTGATTGTTGTCGAATGGCACGCGGAAGTCAAACGCGAACCGCAAGTGCTCGGCTTCGTAGCGTTGCAGCCGCTCCAACAGGCTGCGCGCCGGGCCGAGCTTGGGCGCGCCCCCTTTGCCGGTCGGTTGCGGGCGCGGGTTCTGCGCCAGCCCCCGCGCCACGAGCCGGCGCCCGTTGGCGCGGAGGCGCGCGAGAAACTCGGGTGGCAAGGCGGTCTCTCCCGCGGCCTGCGCCAGCTGCTTGGCGTGCAAGACCCCGCGCAGCAACGCCCGCAGACGCTGCGCCCAGGTCTGGTGCTCGCGCTCCCAGCAGCCCTGCAACTCGCGCAACAAGTGGGCGTTGCACAGCGCGTGCTCCCCGCTCCCGAAATCCCGGTAGGACGGATAGGCATCATGCACGGCGACGCCGCCGAACGCGGGCAGCAGCCCGATGTCCGTGAGGGCTACCCGGCCGCGGCGCCGGTGGTGGGCCAGATGGGTCAGGGAGGCGGTGCTGGCCACGTGGAGCCACTCCAAGCGCCCCGCCACGCGCACGCCGGTCTCGTCGAAATGCGCCACCGCGGCGCGGCCGACGGCCTGCTGGAGGGCGGCCTCGACCGGCGCTAGGGCCGTATGGCAGTCGGCGACCGCGTGCAGCAAGGTGGCCTCACTGGGCGCTTGGCCGCACAGGTCGAGCAGCACTTGCCGGCAGCGGGCCAGCGGCAGCAGCTGGTACTGCACCAGGTACACGCCCAGGCCGAGGAGGCGCGGGCCCCACTGGGCCGGTTGGCGCACCGCCGCGGGAAACTCGGCCTGGTTGGACCGTCCGCAGACGGGACAGACCACCGCTCCCACCCGGTGTTCGGTGACCTCCAGGCGGGGCTGGGGCAGCTCGAAGACCTGCCGGCGCTCGGCCCGTTCGGTCACGGGGAGGCCCTCCAGGCCGTGACCGCAGCGGCCGCAGACGGCCGGGCGATGCACGACGACGGAGTCGGGCTGCTCGACCTGGCAGAGGGTGTGGCCGGGGTGCCCCTTCTGGCCGCCCGTGGGCCGCTGGCCGGGCTCGCGCTGGCTGCGGGGCGGGCGGCGCAGGCCATCGCTGGAAGGTGGCTTGCTGGAGTTGTGGCTGTCCTTGCCAAGCCGGGCGGTCAGGTCCGCCACTTGGGCCTGCAACGCGGCCACCTGGGCCTCCAGGGCTTGGATCCTGGCGTCCATGGCCACCAGCACAGCGTAGACGGCATCCGGGCCTTGTTCGTAGATGGCCTGGGCCTGCGAACGCGTGACCATGTACCATTGGACAACCGGTCGAGGCGGAAGATTCGATGGGCTGAGTAGTTACGTCCATCGATACATGGACAGAAAACCGCACCGTTCCACTCGCCGCGGCGCACGAAGTGCATAACAGGCTCTAGGCATCGGAACGAGCGGGATCGGCGGGCGAGGGTCAGGTCGATGCGCCTGCTGAGATCCAGTTGGTGGACCGGCTCACGGTAGCGGACACCGGCAAGCAGGTGGGTACTCACCCACTGCTTCCCGCCGCCAAGCTGGTCGAGGTCCGAAGGGTCACTTCCGTCGACCGGCTGGTGTCCGGCGCGCAGCCACATCTCGTACTTCCGGTTGGGTGCGACGACAGCGACGGATCCACGGACATCCATCGGGTCGACCCACGAACACAGCCGCCGCGCGAGGTCAGGAGGGCAGTCCTTGTCCGCGTCCAGCACGACGAGGACGCCGACGGGACGGTCACGCCGGGCCACCTCGATGAGCTCGCGGAATCGCGCCTCAACCGTGAGCGCACTACGGGTGCGCGCCACCACCGGGCGGTGCACCGCGACCCCGCTTCCTGGATGGAGGTCTTCGATCAACTTCGCCACCAACCACGGTACTGCATCCGCGTCGCCTGGGCCCTCGACGACGGGGATGATGACGTCACGCAGCTTCATCCTCGTCGTCATCCGATCTGCGGCGCAGCCCCTCGATCCTGAGCAGGTCGCCGGTGCCGAACACCTCGTCGTTGATGATGCCGAGTTGGACCTCGTCGAGTGGCCCGATTCTAGTCGCCTCACCGGCCCACTCGACCACCCGGATGCAGCGCGGGTCCTGTAGCAGATGAAGGAGATCCGGGCTCTGGGTGGTGACCACCACCTGCCGGCTCTCCGCGGCTTCCTCCAGCAGCGCGGCCAGCACAGGAAGCGCTTCGGGGTGCAGGTGAGTCTCCGGCTCCTCGATAGCCAGCATGGTCGGCGCCGACGGCTGGTAGAGCGCCGCGAGCAGGGCCAGTGCGGAGTGCGCCCCCGTTGACTCACAACTCGCCGGCAGCCACAGGAGGTCGTTCTGCGTCGCCCCGCGCCTGGTCTCGAGGATGGCGAGGTCGCCGTTGCGCCGTGCACGGACATGAAGCTCGTACCCCAGCAATCGCCCCAGCGCTGTTTCAAACTGCGCAGCGGCAGCGGCTTCACCCAGGATGCCGGCAAGCACATCCGTCAGATTCTGCGCCTCCGGCATCAGTGCCCCGGCCAACGCGCCGTGGCTCAGCCATGCCGCCCGCACGGCTCCTAGCTCGTAGAGGCCGATGGCAGTGAGGTCGTCCAGCGCATGTCGGCACACCTCGAATCCTGCAAGCAGGGGAAGGAGCACGCTGCGATCGCTCGTCGACGGGTTGACGCCGCCTGGCGAACACCTTAGCTCACCGTCGACCACCTCGAATACGACGACGCCGGCGTTGCTCGACTGGTCGCGCAGCACCTCGCGTGCAACGCGGTAGTCCGGATGGGCGCCGAGGCGAAGATCACGGTCCAATGCAAGCTCGTACTGCCACGCCATTGAGCCTGCTCGACCTTCTATCACCAGCCTCAAAGGGGCTTCCATGTGTTGACCGGCCCGGTGGAACAGGTGCGGGCCAAAGCCACGCTGCTGCCAGGCCGAATCAAGCCCGTGCCTGACCGCATCGTGCAACAGAGTCAGTGCATCCAGGAAGTTGCTCTTCCCACTCCCGTTCTTCCCCACCAGCACCGTCAACGGCCCCAGCTCCACGGTGACATCCCGCAGGCTCCGGAAGTTCTCGATATGGACTTTGGTGATCACCGCCGTCCCCCACTCGGCCTCACGCCGTCAACCTACCCGTCCCCGCCCGCTCCCGCATCTCCCCGCCCGCTCCGGCCTCCCACACCAGCCACACCCCCTGCCCGAGCAGCGCTTCCTTCACCGCCACCCCGTCCAGCCTCCGCGGCGCGATGCCCTGCTCCGCCGCCATCGCCGCCGCCACGCCCGCCGCCTGCCCCAGCGTGCAGGCCGGCGGCATCACCCGCAGGCTGCTGTGCACCGCGTGATCCACGCTGATCGGCCGACCGCCCACCAGCAGGTTGTCCACATCCTCCGGCACCAGGCAGCCGTACGGCACCTCGTACCACTCGTCTGGCGGGAACGAGACCAACTCCGTCCCCGCGCCCGCCGGGTTGTGGATGTCGATCGGGTAGCGGCAGCGCAGGATCCCGTCCGGGAACTTGCACAGCCCCTCCACTTCGCTCCTCATCAGGTAGCGGATCCCCTTCACCCGCCGCGATTCGCGCACCCCGATGTGCTGCCCCATCGTCAGCAACTCGCACTCCTCGAAGCCGGCCACGCACTCCCGCAGCCACGCCAGGTACTCCACGATCTGCCGCCGCGCCTCGATCTCCGCCGCCGTCAGCCGCTCCACGTCCGTGGCGTCGTGCATCACCACCCGCGTCGTGTTGAAGTGGATCCGGCTCGGGTCGGTCGTGCGGAACCAGAGGCAGTCCTCGCGCGGGCACGTCAGCCGGCCCGCCTCCTTCGCCTGCCGGTAGAGCTCGTTGATGGCCTTCCGGTCGGGCATCCGCGCCGTGTCCACCCGGCCGACATCGAAGTTGGTGGTCATCGGCTGCGCCAGGTGGTCGCTCTCCCGACCGAACTCGAAGCGGCAGCCGGCGCGCGCCGCCACGTCCGCGTCGCCCGTGCAGTCCACGTACACCCGCCCGCGCACCGCCACCGGGCCGGACTTGCTAGTGAAGAGGCACGCGTCGATGCACCGCCCGCTCAGCAGCGGTTCGTCGAACCACGCGTGGTAAAGCAGCTCCACGCCGGCTGAGAGGCACAGCCGCTCCGCGGCCAGCTTGGCGATCTCCGGGTTGAAGGTGCTGCCGTCGGGCATCAGCCCGCCCAGCTCGCGGATCTCGTCGCACCAGTCGCTGAACACGCCGGTGTCGAGCCGCTTGCCCTGCACATGGTTGGGCATGAACGGGTTCACGCCGCCCACGGTCGCCATCCCGCCGAGGCAGCCGTAGCGCTCCACGAGCAGCGTGCGGGCGCCCTTCCGCGCCGCGGCCACCGCCGCGCCGAGCCCGCCAGGGCCGCCGCCCACCACCACCACGTCCGCTTCGCGGATCACTTTGACCGTCGCCGCCGGGCGCTGGACCGTGCTGACACCGTGCATGGACGCCTCCTGAGGTGGAGTGTACCACCGCCGGGCTGCGTGGTACCATTGGCGCAGCCTGGGAGAGGCCGTTCACCGTGACCGCGAAGCGCACTGCCGTCGTCGTGGCCGTGGTCCTGCTGCTCGCCGCCGTCGCGTGGCGCGTGTGGCCTCGGTCCGACGCGTCCGATTTGCCGGCAGCCCCACCCCCCACCGTGGTCGGCGTGACCAAGGTCGTGCGCGGCCCCATCGCGGAGACCACCACACTCTCGGGCACCCTCCAGGCCGCCAGCCGGGTGGAGATCACCAACCAGCTTCCCAGCCGCGTCACCGTTGTGCCGGTGCGGGACGGGGTGCACGTGAGCGCCGGGCAGCTCCTGGTGCAGCTCGACGCCCGCGACATCGAGTCCGGGGTGGCCCGCGCCGCCGCCGGCGTGCAGGCCAGGCGGGCGCAGCTCGACAAGGCGCGGATCGGGAAGACGCTCGCAGCGGAGCTGGCGGAGAGCCGCGTGGCGCGGGCGCGAGGTGGGCGCGAGGCCGCCGCCGCCACCGCGCGCCAGGCCGAGCTGGGGGTGGGCATGACCCGCTCCCAGGCCGACGCGGACCTCGCCACGGCCCGCGCCGGGCGGCAGGCGGCGCACGCCAACCTCGCTCAGGCCGAGCACGCCCTGGCGCTCGAGAAGCAGCAAGCCGACGCCGACGTGACCGCCGCCGAGGCCGGGCTCCGCGCCGCCACGGCCGACGTGGACCGCGCCACGCACGGCGCGGAGGCGGGCAACGAGGCCGCCCGCGCCGACGTGGACCGCGCCCGCGCGGGCGTGACCGCCGCGGAGGCCGCGCTCGCCCGGGCCAAGGCGGGCGCCCGGCCCGAGGACATCGACGCGGCCGAGGCCCAGGTGGAGCAGGCCCGCATCGGACGCGACCGGGCCAAGCAGGAGGTCGACGACCTGCAGTTCCTCCACGACCGCGGCGGCGTCGCCGGCGCCGATCTGGAGGGTGCGCGGACGCAGCTCGCCATCGCCGAGCAGCAGCTTCGCGCGGCTCACGCGCAGCTCCGCAAGGCGCGGGCCGGCGCCACCGCCGAGGAGCTGGCCGCCGCTCAGGCGCAGGTGGACGAGGCGCGTGCCGGGCTCCGCGCCGCCGAGGCGGGACTGAAGCGCGAGCAGGTCGCCGCAGCGGAGGTGGCCGCCGCTCAGGCGCAGCAGGCCCGCGCCGCCGGCGGGCTCGAGGCGGCGAAACAGGCGCGCGGCGAGCGGGTGGCGCTGGCGGGCGAGCGAGTCAAGGCGGCCCGCGGGGCGCTCGAACAGGCCGAAGCCGGGGTGGCCGCCGCCGAGGCCGGGCGCGGGCGCACCGCGGTGCGGCAGGCCGAGTCGGCCGCGGCGCGGGCGAACGTCGCCAGTGCCGCCGCCGGCGTGACCGAGGCGGAGCTGGGGCGCGGCGAGCAAGCCACGCTCGCTGCCGACATCCGCGCCGCGGAGGCGGCGGTGGCGGAGTCCGAAGCGCAGTACCGCGAGGCGATTGCCGCCCTCGATCGCGCGCGCATCGTCTCGCCGGTGGACGGCGTAGTGGCGCAGCTCGCGGCCCACGTGGGCGACAGCGTGCTCCCCGGCATGCCGCTGGTGACCGTCGAGACCACCCGCGCGGCGGAGCTGGTGGCGCTGGCCACCGCCGAGCAGCGCGCGCGGCTGCTTCCGGGTCAGCGGGCGGCGGTGCGGGTGACCGACGGCGCCCAGCCGCTCGGGGGCTCGGTGCGCGAGGTGGCCAAGGTGGCCGAGGCCGACGGCCGCACGTTCAAGGTCTTCATCGTGGTGAGTGGCGACAACCTGGCGCCGGGGCTCTACGGCACCGCCGAGGTGACGGTCTCGAGCGACCCGCAGGCGCTCCTGGTGCCGGTCACGGCGCTCCAGGACGCGGCTTCGGGCGCGCCGTTCGTGTTCGTCAGCAAGGGCGGGAAGGCGGTCCGCACGCCGGTCACGCTGGGCCTCCGCGGCGAGCGCAGCGCGCAGGTGGTGGTGGGCCTGACCGAGGGCCAGGAGGTGGTCAGCGACGGCGCGGGCGGGCTGTTCGACGGCGCGGCGATCGAGGCGCGGCCGGCGGTGGCCGTGGGGGGCTCGTAAGCGGCCATGTGGCTCACGCGGTTTGCCATCGACCGGCCCTTCATGACCGCCCTGC
>JACPDV010000382.1:1343-9863 GCA_016183835.1 Armatimonadota bacterium | reverse complement strand
TCGAAGAACGTGGTCTCCCACTCGAACCCCTTGCCCCAGGTGATGCCCGCCAGGCGGAGATCCGTGCGCGCACCCGCATCCAAGAGCAGCTCCATGATCGGCGCGCCGCGGTTGAGGATGGAGTTGACCGTGTGGAAGATCGGCGTGTGGCCGTTGAGCCCGCAGTCATCGACGGCGGCCCGCGCGTCGACGTCGGCGCCCGCTTCGACGAGCGCGCGCGCCGCGTTGAGGTGGCAGTACTCGGCCGCCACGTGGAGCAGCGACGCGCCCACCAGAGGGGTGAACGCGGAGACCATCGTGGCGCGGTGCTCGAGCAGCGCGGGCTCGGCCCGGAGCGCGGCGGCGAGGGCCTCGCCGTCGTCGAGCAGCACCGGCTCGAGAACCGGGTCGTCAAGGGTTGCGCCGTGCTCCAGGAGCAGCCGGAGGCAGTCCTTGAACCGGTCGGAGCGGCTGTACATCTCCGTCAGCCAGTTGACCGGCGACCGGCCGTCGAACGGCGTCTGGACGTCGAAACCGGCATCCAGGACCGACCGCAACTGGTCGACCGGATGCTCCTCCAACGCGTAGACGAACTCCAACTGCTCCGGCGTCATCGCGCCCTCCCGGGTGGCGGCCGTGGAGGCCCCACCGGAGGTCAGTGTGGGCGCGGAATCGGGCCGGGTCAACAGCGGCGCGGCGGCCTACTCGAGCTCGAGGCCCTGCAGGATCGCGTCCTCCGGCCCGGCGGCCCGCACCTCGACCACGATGTGACCGTGCTGGTTCGGCGCGGTGTCGTCCACCCGGAAGTCGGCTGCCATCCCCACCTGCCCGGCCGCCGTCGCCGGATCCCAGGCTTCGCGCACACGCCGGCCGTTGACGAGGATCGTCATCGGCCGCCGGCCCGGCTCGGGGAGCCACAGCTCGGCGAACTTCAGGTGCACGGTGTAGAGGCCCGGCGGCACGGGCACCGCGTAACGGATGGACCGCCCGCTCCGTGCCGTCTGGTAGAGCGCCTGGTCGTAGAGCGTGGGCGACGCCTGGCTCACCGGGGCGCCCGAGCGGATCGTGCGGCCGCCCTCAACGTGCGCGTCGGCGTCCCAGACGAAGCTGTTCCAGTCGATGAACGGCGCCTCGGCGCCGACATCGATGCGCACCGCCGGCGTCAGCTCCGGCAGCACCTCGATGGCCTGCACCATCGCGCGGCCCGCGGATTGGGTCGGCTCGGAGCCGCCCAGGAAGCGCAGTACCAGCCGGCCCTCGGCGTCGGGCACCAGGTACCTGAAGACCCGCTCGTGCGCGCGGCCGGGGCCCCGCGCGGCGTGCACCACGTCGAGACCGGTGAGCACGCGGCGCCCGTTGATCTCGAGGTGGAACGGCCGCTCACCCGCCCACTTGTACTGCGTCTCGGCCAGCTTGAGGCGCACCGTGTAGAGGCCCGGCAACACCGGGATGGCGTAGGTGAACTCGGAGCCCTGCCGCCCGGCCTGGTAGAGCGCGGCGTCCTGCGGCGTCGGCTGTGCGCCGGCGATCGGGAGCGTGCCGGCCATCGCCCTGCCGCCGGAGTAGCAGCGGTCCGCCGACCAGACATTGCCGCAGGCGTCGGTGTAGGGCTTCCGTGCGCCACACAGGATGCGCACCACGCTCCCCGCGGTAGGCGGCTCGGGCTCCTGGTAGACGATGCGCGGCATCCAGGCCACCACCGCGTCGTCCGGCGACGGGCAGCGGTAGAGCACGAAGCGGAGGCAGTCGCCGGCGGCCACCGGCAGCGTGAAGTCGTGGACCGCGCCGACGAGGTCATGGGACGGCACCTCGGCCCAGCCCTCGGTGGCCCACACCGGCTCCGTCCCGCTCAGGATGCGCACCCACAGCCGGGCCTCGCGCTCCTGCCGGTACCACTCCCTGATGGCCCGCCCGACGACCCGGACAGTGCCCGCCCGCGGCGCGGTCCAGGACCTGACGCAGAGGGCCGTCGCCGAGGCCTGCTGCCAGCCCCGGCCGACCCGCGCGGTGCCGGCGCCCTCCCAGTAGCCTTCCACGCCGCCGACCTGGTTCGGCGTGCCGCCCATGTCGCCCGCCGGGGTCTTGACCGGGGCCACCCAGGTCATCGGCACGAAGGTCCGGTTGTCGGTGGTGGTCTCGGCACTCCAGCCGTCGCGGCCAGGCTCGGCGAAGTGGCCGCCCAGAGCGGAGGCGGTCAGCGGCTCGTCCGGCAGCGGCTCGGCGGGCGTCCACGGGCTGGCGTTGCCGTCGCCGTCCACCGCGCGCACGGCGTAGGCCGCGCCCGTCGCCCACCCGGGGGAGTGGTCGAAGTAGCAGCAGCCCGTTGCGGCCCTGCCCAACACGGTATCGCCCCGTCGCACCTCGTGGTAGCTGATCCAGCTCTCGTCGTGCCCCGGCGACCAGTAGACCGCGGTGCCGGTGTGGCCCAGGTTGGTCTCGCGGCGGGTCAGCACGCGCCCCGGCGCCGTGGGCGGCGTGGTGTCGTGCCCGCCGCCGGGCCGGCCGGCCAGGCCGAGCCAGATCAGCTCGCCGGGCTGCTGGTGCTCGAGCGCGATGCCGTGCGCCATCAGGTCGGCGCCGGTGCGCTGTGTGGTCTCGCGGGTGGAGTCGAGCCCGACCACGTAGCGGTGCTCGGGCAGCAGCCCGCGCGGGAAGACGGTAACAGGGTCCGGAGAGCGGTGCTTGAGGATCACGCAGGACTTCGTGCGGTCGTGGCTGAGGCGTTGGAAGTAGTAGAAGGCCGTGTCGCCCTTCACCTCTGGGTGGCAGACGAAGGACCAGCGTCCGGCCACGCCCTCGCGCAGCAGGTAGTGGTAGATCTCCACCAGCCGGCGGATGGGCTCGCGGTCGGCTTCCGCGGCGTAGAGCCCCCACATCGGCACCATCGTCAGGAGCTGGCGCGCGGTGTCCGGCGCGTACTTGCCGCCGGTGCCCCACGGCTCGATGATGTCTACCCACTTGTCGGGCGGATCGAGGTAGGAGAGGTAGTAGTTGGTCTGCGGCCCGCGGCCGAAGTCGGCGAAGTAGTTGGTGGTGGCGTAGCGCTGGATGTCGAAGGTGTGCGCATAGGTGCTGCCGCCGCTGCACGTGTGGAACGAGCAGCGCGGGTGGGCGTCGAGGAAGTGCAGGATGCGCGCGCGCCACTCCTCGTCCGAGGCAAGGCCGGGGAAGTCGACGGCGTCGGTCCGCCACTCGAAGTTCCCCCACGAGCCGACCTTCGTGTCCATCACCCCGCTGGTGGGCCGGCCGGCGAACCAGAGCAGCCAGCGCATGTCCACCTTCGGAAGGTAGCGCAGGGTCTGCGCGAAGTCCGGCCCCTCGTAGGTGTTGCGGAAGACGGAGCCGTAGTTGTCGTCGGGCCAGCCGGGGAAGGTGGACCACCCGGCGTCGTCCCAGAGCATCTCGAACCCGATTTCGCGCATCAGGTCGGCGTCCATGTCCAGCCCGGCGAGGCGACCGGCGAACTGCTCCTGGAGGTTGCGCGAGCAGTAGAACCACGGCACCGCCCACTTCGGCCGGGCGTAGTAGTCCGGGTTGGTGTAGTCCCACTGGTACTCGTACTGCCAGTCGTAGACGCGGGCGGAGAGGTCGTCCAGATCGCCGTGGAAGACCCCGAGGGTGACCGCCGGCAGGCTGCGCCGCTCGCCCGCCGCCAGGGTCAGGAACTCCAGGTCGGCCGCTTGTGCGCCGATGGACAACGGACCGGAGGCGTCGCGATCCACGCTGAGGCGCCAGGGGCCGAGGTACTCGAGCGCGGCGAACCAGCCGTCGCGGGGCTCGCCCTCGCGCTGCAACGCCACCCAGGGCACGTGCTCCCGCGTCGCCTGTCCGGCGACCACCTGGTGGTAGGCGGTGCCGACCGTCGCGCTCTGCAGGAGCCCCTGGTCGGGCTTGCTGTTGCCGCCTACCAGCCAGTAGTGGGTGTACGTGCCCGCGGCGCCGGCGTTGACCGGAGGAGTCGGGAGTTGATTCTGCTCCTCCCCCTGCGCAGCGGGGGGAGGCGGGAGGGGGGTATCCGATGTGGGCTGGCGCCGGCCGGAAACCCCCACCCTGTCCCTCCCCCGCTCCGCAGGGGAGGGCGCTCCGATCGCTCCCTCCCCCCGCAGGGCCAGGGCCAACGGCCGCACGAGCGCCACCGCCGGCTCCGCGCCGGTGTTCTCCACCTCCAGCCACTGCCGCAGGATCGACGTGCCGGGGTAGACCCGCGCATGGTACCGCGCTCGCAGCACGCCGCTGCGCAGCAACAGGTTGAGCTGCAGGGCCGGCCGGCCGGCGGCGGGCACGCGCTGGACTTCGCCCTGCTCCAGCTCCCAGCGGGCGGCCGGGGCTGGCGGCGCTTCCGGCTGCTTCTTCAGGCTCAAGATGCTGAGGTCGACGTTGCCGCCCGCGATGTTGCGCGCGCTGCCGGTGATGGTCACCGTGCCGTCGCGAGGCGCGCACCAGACCCGCACGGCATCGAAGCTGTTGGCCGGGTGGCACTTGGTCGGCCCGATGTGCGGGCATCCCCCGGCCGCCCGGTAGCCGCTGGCCTCGCTCGCGATGCGCACCGTCTGGCCCGCGTAGTCGTGCTGCTCCACGGACTCCAGCGGCTCGATCAGCCCCGTGTTGCAGCGGCGGAGGGAGTAGGACCAGAGCGGTCCCTGAGCCAGGGCCGTGTCGTCCGACGACGTGCAGATCGTGCCGTCACCGTAGTCGAGGGTGACCACCCATTCCGTCTCGTCGCAGGTGTAGTCGCCGTGCGCGCCGACGCTGAAGCCGATCAGGTCGCCCTGCTTGACAGGCACCCGGAGCTTATCCTCCGCCGGGTCGGCGGCGCCCGCCGCGGGCAGGTAGCGGTGCCACAGCGAACGGACGCTGTAGCCGCCCTGATCGGCGCGGTTCTCCACCACGAACGGTGCGGCGGTCGCTCCCGCCGGCACGTACTCGCGCGGCGGCTGGGTGAGGCGGTTCTGGTAGCTCACCAGCCGCACCTGGCCGTCGCGGAACTCGAGGACCTGTTGGAAGGCGCGGGTGCCGAGCGTCCAGCGCTGGCCGTCGGCGCTGCTCCGGGCGTAGGCGCCCGGGCGTAGGCATCGCCCTCGCGGAGCTCCGCCGCGGAGCTGCGCTTCGCCGGGCTGGCGCTCAGGCCGAGGGCCATCAACACGGAGAGCAGAGGCACGCCGGTCATCTCACCCACCCTTCCTGTGCACGGGAGGCGTTGGGGGGCGGTTCTGAAAGCGAGCCGGCGATCCTCTGTTGCGGAAGCTCCCCATGGTCTCGACCCGGCGACTCGAAGTCGCGGCTACCATACCAAGTCCACCTTCGTGGACTCGGAGACCGGAGTCCGCGCAGGCGGACTTCGCATGGTTGCCGCGGTTTCCAACCGCCGGGCCTGGACGGCCTTCGGCGACATCTCCAAGGTGAAGGACTGGCGGGACTGCGGTGAACCGCGCAGCTCCGGCCCCCTTTCCCGCCGGGAGAGGGGGCCGGAGACTGAAGGCAATACGTCCCGCTACGGATACCCGATCCGCCGGAGCAGCTCGCCCCAATCCGCCGGCAGCGGCGCCGGCGGCCGTCCCGCGCCCTGCGCCCCGTAGTTCAGCAGGTTCCGCAGGAGCCGTTCGGCGGCAGGGTGCCCACCGAGGTTCTCACGGATGCGCAGCGTGGTGACCACGAACCGCCCGGCGCCGAGGCGCCAGACCGCCAGCGTCAGCCCGGCGGCGTAGTCCTGCGAGGCCTTGATGGCGCCGGCCACCGCCTCCGCCGGCGGCTCCTGGCCCATCAGCAGGAGGTCCGGGATCAGCTCGCGGTAGTAGCCGTAGTCCATCAGCCCACCCGCTGGCAGGCCGTCGAAGATGGGGTGCCGCTTGGCCCACTCGTCCCGCAGGTAGAGCCAGCCGACCACCGGCGCCACGGTGCCACGGCCGGCCAGCGGCAGCCAGCGCAGCGGCTGGTCGCCCTCGGCGCAGACGCTCGGGTCGAGAAACACCGCGTTCGAGCCGCGGGCGATGCGCCCGGCCAGCTCCGGAAACGCCTTGGCAGGATCGGCGGGCCGGCCGCAGACCAGGATGGTCTCGGTGGCTCCCGATGCGGCCCCATAGGCCCGGTTCGGCGTGCCGTGGTCAGTCAGCCAGCGGGCCATCCGGCCGTCGTCGCCGAGCAGCGCCACTTCGTCGGGCACGGCCGGCATCGCGGCCGCGTCCGTCACGTCGAACTCGGCGACGCCGCCGGCGGCCGCCGCACCGCGCTCGAACGTGGCGGTGAAGCGGTAGCGCCCGGCCGGCCCGTCGACCGTCACCCGCTCGTCGAAGCACGGCAGCGCCAGGGGCGGCTCCAGGTCGCCAACGCGGCCGGGCACGGCGATCGTTCCGGTGCGGTCGAACATCGCGCGTCCATCGGGATCGGTGACCTGGAAACGCACCGGGTACTCGCCCGGCCCGAGCGCGTCCTCGTTGGCCAGGACCGCCTCCAAGTGCACCGATTGTCCCCGGTAGGGGTGCGCCGGCTCGGCGAAGAGGCACCAGCGCAGCGGCGCCCACGCGTCGTAGAGCGCGTCGATGGTGCCGGGCTTCAGCTCACGGAACAGCGTGGTCAGGCCCTCGCCGCACCAGACATGGTCGATGGCGCCGGTGAGGCTGTGGCCGACGAGGTGCGGGTTGGCCCGGATGGCGTTGAGCCCCAGCGTGCGCTGCCCGGCCATCTTGCGGAGGCTGGCGGCGAAGAAGTCTTCGGGCCGGGGGAAGGTGTCCTCGAGATGCCAGGCGCCGTAGTCGGCCAGGAACTGGTTGAGCTTGGCCGTGAGGAACTGCGCGTCCTCGCCGTCGGTGGCGCCGAGCTGCTCGAAGTGCCGCACCGCGCGCCACAGGTCCACCGCGCTGCCGATGCCGTATTCGGTCAGGAAGACCGGCTTTCCCCCGGCGGAGAGGGTGCGCAGCGTCGTGATCACCTCGGCGGTATGGGGCACGCGCGGGTAGACGTGGCGGTCGCTGAACACGTCCTCCCAGGCGGTCGAGCCCGGGTTGCTCAGGCTGCCGATGGCCGCCGCCGAGGGTGTGGTGGGATACAGCCCGAAGGTCGCCGCGTCGGGCCTCGGGCCGGGCAGCAGCCGGCCGTAGCTCCACGGGCCGTGCGGGTTGCTGGCGGTGGAGAACTGCTCCGTGGCGTCGTCGCGGTGACCATCCGCCCAGCGGAGGGAGGCGCTCAGGCCGGTGGTGTCGGCGCCGTAGCTGCCGTTGCCGTAACCGACGACCAGGTCGACCGTGTCGCCGGCGGCCAGGGTCAGTTGGCCGGCGTAACGGGCCTCGTTGCCCCGACCGTCCAGGTTGAGCAGGTCATCGAGCAGGACCTTGCCGTTGTGCAGCACGTGGACATCGGTGGTGGCCCGCTCGGCGAGGCCGGTGAAGACCGCCTCCAGGTCGACGGTGCCGGCGGCCGGCGCGGTGAAGCGGACCACGCTGTACTCGCCCGCCGGCCCCGGGTGCAGCGCCAGGTGACCGGCCGGCCAGGTGATGCCCAGCGCGCGGATGGTGTCGGCGGTGATGTTGCGCGCCACCCACGGCTCGGAGGGCTCGTCCTTCGGCCAGATCCCCAGGCCGGCGACCTGCGCGATGGCACTCATGCCCACGTTGTCGTAGCGCCCGCTGTTGAGGAACACCAGCCGGGTGGGGTCGAGGCCACGCACCAGCGGCAGCATCGCCACGGCGTGGCGGAAGGCCGGGCCATCGGGCGCCTCGTTGAGCAAGCCCCAGATCACCACACTCGGGTGCTGCCGATCGCGGCGGATCAGCTCGCTCACGTTGGCGTCGAAGCGCTCGGCCAGGTGCGGGCTGTCGGCGAGCGGCTGCGAGGCGTACGACTCTTCGTAGACCAGCAGACCGATCTCGTCGCAGAAGTCGAGCTGCGCCGGAGTGGCGGCGCCCCAGATGAAGCGGACCATGTTGAACCCCATGGCCTTCAGGTTGAGCAGGTCGCGGCGCACGAGGTCGGGGTCGCGGGGCAGTTGCAGTCCGACCGGGAAGTGGTTGCAGGTGTGCGTCGAGCGCAGGTAGGTCCGCCGGCCGTTGAGGCGGAAGCAGCCGCGGTCGAAGCGGAAGTCGCGCCAGCCGAACCGCGCGGTGCGCTCATCGAGCGACAGCTCGGCGGCGGTGCGCCAGCGGGCAGTGGCGCGGTAGAGCTGCGGGTCGTTGACCTCCCACAGCCGCGGCTGGGGCAGCGTCAGCTCCAGCTTCACAACGTTGTCGCCGGGCTGCAGCGTCTGCCGGGCCTGCTCGCGGGCCAGCGTTGTACCGCTGGACGCCGGAGCGACGGACAGCTCCAGAGTGCCGCCGGCGGGCGCGGCGCCGGCGTGGCGGAGGGTCACCTCGGCGCTCAGCCGGCCGATGCCGCCAACGACGGTGGGGATCAGGTGCAGGTCGGTGAGGCGCGTCTCGGGGACGGCGGCCAACTCGACGGAGCCCACCAGGCCGCCGGAGTCGAACGCCGCGCCGGCGCTGAACGGCACGACCTTGCAGCGGTGGGCGGTTTGCGCCAGCGTGATGCCGTCGATCGGCTCGTTGGTCGGGT
>JACPDV010000382.1:0-1333 GCA_016183835.1 Armatimonadota bacterium | reverse complement strand
CAGGTTGGCCGCTCCCGGCTGGATGGCGGCGGTCACGTCCAGCTCGAACGGCGTCTCGCCGCCCTCGTGCCCCCCGACGGGCGTGCCGTTGAGCCACACCTCGGCCAGGTAGTCGGCGGCGCCGAAGCGCAGCACGTAGCGGCCGTGCGGGTGCGGGTTGGGCGGCGGCGCCAGCTCGCGGTAGTACCACACGACGCCGTGATATCCTGGATAGACTTCCTGAATAATGCCCGGCACCTGCGCGGGCCGGTTGTCGGGCCGCGCGGCGGCGAACCACTGCAGCGCGCGCCCCTCGTTGCGCGGGTCGAGGCACAGCCGCCAGGTGCCGTCGAGCGACAGCGGCGGCGCCACCGCGTCGGCGCCGGCGGCCACACCGATCGGCGAGAGGGCCACCACGGCCCAGGGAAGCAGGCTCATTCCGTCGCTCCAGCGCCCGCTCGCGGTTCCCCCGCGCCCGGCGCGCTCCTGCCGCCGTCAGAGCACGATCTCGCGCACCCGCTCCGCCAGGTGGCGGTAGTGCGCGAAAGGCATGTCGGGCGACGCCATGTCGTCCAGCGCCGGGAGGAAGCCGCCCTGGTCGATCAACGGCCGGAGCCGGTCGAGCTCGACATCGATGGCCGCCGGGCCGGCGATCACCGCCTCCTTGGCGATGCCTCCGGCGAGGAGGAGGTCACGCCCGAAGCGCCGGCGGAGGGCGGCCGGATCGTTGCCCGCCACCACCTCGAGCGGCCAGATGCAGTTGAAGCCCTGGTCCAGCATGGAGGGCACGAGGGCATCGAACTGGCCGGCGCTCCACTGGCAGATCACCGGGATGCCGTGCTGGTGCAACAGCCCCAGCAGCGGCTCCTGGTACGGCCGCCAGAACTCGTCGTAGATCCGCGGCGAGACCAGCGGCCCCGTCTTCCCTGCCAGGTCCTCGCCGAAGACCGCGTAGTCGAACGAGATCGTGCCCAGCACCGGCCGCACCGTCTCGGTCACGAACTCCGCCCAGTCGGCGAACATCGCGTGGATCAACTCCGGCTGCTCGTAGAAGCCGGCCAGGAAGCGCTCCATCCCCAGGGCGTAGAAGCCCAGGCGAAACAAGAACGGGAAGAAGCAGAGGCCCACCGGCTGCTCGCTGGCCCGCAGCCGCGGCACCACCTCGCTCTGCCAGCTCACGGGCACACGCCCGGCAGGCTGGAAGCGCCGGCGGTACTGCTCCCAGTCGGCGAGCCTCTTCACCGGGTGGTCCACGTGGCCGTAGAACATGGTCGGGTGGTCACGGCGCCGTCGCACCACCGCACCCATTTCCGAGACCACGGTCACGTACACGCCGTCGTCGGCCAGCACGGCG
>JACPDV010000381.1 GCA_016183835.1 Armatimonadota bacterium | reverse complement strand
TGCGGGCCGGCGGCGTGCTGCAGATGTCGCCCGGCTCCGGGCTGAAGGACGAGTTCGACGAGCCGCTCGGCGAGCTGACCGAGCTGGCCGGGGTGGCGGTGGCCAAGGTCGACAAGCCGGGCGGCGACTACCGGGAGCACTACGGTATCCCGCACACCGCCCCGCGCGGCGAGCTGAAGCTGCCCGCCGGACCGCTCTGGCCGGAGTGCGCCTTCCCGCTGCTGGGCTACGCCGAGGAGGCGGCGCCGGCGGGCGCCAAGGTGTTGGCCAGCTTCGCCGACGGCAAGCCGGCGGTCTTCCGGCGGACGGTTGGCAAGGGGACGGTGTTGCGGTTCTGCTTCATGCCGGGACTGGGCTACGTCAAGTCGGCCAACCCGCCGGCGACGTCGGTGATTACGGGCTACCATCCCGAGCTGCTCCCGCTGCTCACGGCGGCGCTGACGGTGGCGAAGGTGGCGCGGCCGGTCGACGTCTCCGAGCCGCTGGTGGAGGCGCGGCGGCTGACCGGGGCCAAGGCCGACGCACTGGTGCTGGTCAACTGGTCGGGCAAGGAGCTGCCAGGCGTGACGGTGACGGTGCGCGGCGCGGCGGCGATGAAGACGGCTGCGTCGACGCGCGGCGTGCGCTGGCAGGTGACACGGAAGGGCCGCGACCTGATCTTGCGCGGGAAGCTGGCGGAGGCGGAGGTCGTGGTGCTGCGACACTGACGCGCTCCCGTGCCGGGAAGGACTGGTCCGCCGAAGGGCCAATCGATCAGGCGGCCGTGGAGACACCGTCATGGCCGACACCCCGGACACCAGCCTCATCCCACCGCGCCGGAGCGTCCTCCCGGTCCTCCTCGGCGGGCTGATCACCACCGCGCTGACGCTCGTCGGCGTCTGGTACCTGGCGGGCGTGAGCGACGACGCCAACATCATGGGCTGGTACGCGGACTACGTGATCCCGATCGGCCCGCTGATCGTGGGCCTCGTGGCCGGCCTGGGCTACAGCATCGCTTCCCGGAAGACCGGGGTCAGGATCTCGGGCCGGCTGCTGTGGACCATCCTCTTCCTCCAGGTCGCGGCCTACTTCATCGCTCAGTTCATCGAGTTCCACCGTTTCGAGCGGCTGGTCGCGGCGCTCGTGGAGCGCGGCTCGATCCGCGTGAAGTACGCCCCGAGCTTCTGGGAGTGGTTCGATCACATGACCCGCTCGTTCGCGTTCGCGGAACAGGGCAAGGAGGCCGGCAGCCCACTCGGCGCGTGGGGCTACGGCGTGCGCGCGCTCGAGCTGCTCGGCTTCGCAGGCGGCGGCGTGGTCGCGCCGGCGGTCCTCAAGACCGTGCCCTACTGCAGCCGCTGCCAGGTCTACATGCGCTCCAAGACGTTCGGGGTGTTGCCCGCCGGGGTCCAGCCGCGCAAGGTCCGCAAGGGCGACGAGACTGGCCTCGCCGCCCACCAGCAGGAGCTGGAGGCGGCCCTGGCGTCCGGCAAGGAGCAGCTCGAGCGCCTGCGCGAATGGGCCAAGGACGGCCGGGTCAGCGACGTGCAGTCGCTGATCGAGCGGCTGAAGCCCCAGCAGAAGGAGATCGCGCGGCAGACGTCCCGCATCGTGTGGCGGATCCACCGCTGCCGGGTCTGTCACGAGGGCTACCTGAGCGCCGGGTTGCAGACGGGGCAGGGACAGGAAGTCAGCACCCTCGAGCTGGGCCACTCGCCGGCCCACGCGGGCCTGGAGCACGAGCTGGCGTGAGCGGGGCTACGGCACCCGCACGCCTACCGGAAGGTCACCCGCACCGGCCCCGCCACGCCGTCGGGACCCCACGCCTCGCCCTCGGTGTGCGCCCAGCCCGGTGAGCTGTGGACCTGCGGGTCGCTCTCGCTCCGCACCCACCGCCCGTCGGCAAGCTGCACCGCCAGCGTCAGGTGCGCGAACTTCCACGCGTCGGCACACTCGGTGCGGACCGTCAGCTCGTTCGTGCGTTGCACCCGGGCGAGCTGCTCCGGCGCCAGGTCCACCGCCGTCAGGGCCCAGGCGTCGCCGCGGCCGGCCGGCACCTGCCCCACGCGCTGGCCGTTCAGCTCGATCCATTTCGCCCGGAACTCCGGCTCGGCGTTCGAGCCGAAGACGTCCACCCGCAGCTTGGCCGCCCGAATCCCGCGCAGCTCGGCGTCTGTCACCGGCTGCGGCTCGGACTCCCGCGCCGCCGACTCGGCCGCCGCCAGGGTCTCCAGTCCCTCCCCGCGCAGCTCCAGCAGGCGGCCCTCGCCCGCCTCTAGCGTCAGCCGCGGCGCCGCGCCGGCGGTCGTGCCGCCGCCCGGTTCGGCCACCTCGCGCACCGCCGGGGCAAACCTCACGGCCACCTCGCGCGCCGGCAGGTCGCCCCACGCCTTGCTGACCCGGCAGTCCACCACCATCGCCAGCGGCGCCTCGCCGGCGCGGGTCAGGATCCCCACCAGCAGATCGGCGTCCAGGGCTTCCACCAGCCTGCCGGCGGCGGGCGCCGCCAGCCCCGCGGCCGCGGCCAGCGACGGCACGCTCTCGGCGAACGGCCAGCTCGCCAGCTTCGCCCCGAAGGCCGTGGCGTAGACCCCCGCGCACTGCCGGCCGAGCAGCCGCGGGCCCCAGCCGGCGAGCCGCGTGTTGATCCGCTGCACCACCGGGTAGAGCGGTGTCAGCGCGGCCCGCGCCTGCTCCTCGGTCTCGTGCCTGCCCGGCTTCTCGATCGCCCCGCCGTTGTAGGTGAAGTACCACAGCCCCTCGGCGCCGTAGGCGATAGCGGCGTAGGCGGGGAAGCGCACCAGCGAGTCGCTGGGCAGGGCGCCGCCATTCGGCCCGGCGACGTTGATCATCGGCCAGAACAGGATCCCGTGGCGCCGGCACTGCTGCGACCAGGCGTGGAAAGTGTCGGTGTACTGGCGGGCCAGGTCCTCGGCGGGCGAGCCCCAGGAGTAGAGGGTGGGGTAGAGCTGCGGGTCGGCGATGGGGTTGTTGTGCTGCGCCAGGTTGTCCGCCCCGATCCAGCCGCAGAGCCAGGGGAAGAGGTGCGGCTTGGGCTGCTCGAAGAGGAACCGCGTGCAGGCGTCGGAGCGGGCGCCGACGGAGCCCTGATCGTCGCCGACCATGTAGCCGACCAGCGCCGGGTGCCGGCCGAACCGCTCGTGGAGCCACTGCAGCTCGACCAGGCTTGAGGGGTGGTGAGTCGGGTGCGGCTCGTAGGGCCCGGCCTTGCCGCCCCAGGGCTTGTCGTTGAGGGTGTAGGTGTCGATCAGAGCGCCCAGCCCGTGGCGGCCGGCGAGGTCCAGCTCCTGCGCCACCCGGTCCGGGTCGCCGTAGCCGTCCGGCTCCATGTAGCGCCCGGTCATGACCACGTTGAAGCCGCACTCGCGGTAGAGCTTCACCTCGGCGTCGGTGGGCCCGGGGCCCCACCAGGCGCCGATCACGAAGTCCTTGAGCTTGAACTCCCAGCGGTCCCGCGGCAGATCGGCCGGCGGCGCGGTGAGAGCGGCCAGGAGCAGGGCGATGGGCGGCATGGGTGTCTCCCGTGCGGCGCATTCGGCCGCGACGCGAACGCTCCTGCGGCTTGCCGACCGGGCGTGGCGATGCTACCCTACCTGCGTGTCCGCCGACCGCCCCTACAAGCAGATCTACTTCCTCGTCTTCGCGCCCTTTGCGCTGCAGCTCGGGTACCTCAATCTCTACTACCGCCGCTGCGGCCTGGACGACGACGCCATCGGCACGCTGGCCGCCGCCGGGAGCGCGATGGCGGTGCTCTCGCCGCTCCTCTGGGGCCGCGCCGCCGACCGCACCGGCGCCAAACGCGGCGCGCTCGCGCTTCTTGCCGTCGGCACGGCGCTGGCCTTCGGCTCCATCTGGTTCGGCCGCACGCTCGGCGTCCTGCTCGTCCTCCACTCGCTGCTCAGCTTCTTCCGCGCGCCGCTGATTCCGCTCGCCGACGCCCTCTGCCTCGATAGCCTCAAAGCGCGCGGCGACCACGGCGGCGAACACTACGCCCGCGTCCGGCTGTGGGGCTCGCTCGGCTTCGTGCTGGTGGCCACGTTCTTCCCGCTGCTCCTCCGCGACGACCCGCCCGTGGCGCCCCTCGCCCGGCTCGGGCTGGTGTTCATCGCCTTCCCGCTCCTGGCGCTTCTGCTGGTGGTGCGCGTGTGGCGCCTGGCGGAGCCGCCGGCCACGCCGCGGCCCGTCGAGGCGCCGGGCGATCTGGCCACCGTGGCGGGCATCCCACAGGTCAAGCGGCTGGTGCTGATCCTGCTCTGCGGCGCGATGGCGCAGGCCGGCTACTACCAGTTCCTCAGCCTCTACCTGGCGGACCTGGGGGTCAGCGACCGGCACATCGGGATCTTCTGGTCGGTGGCGGTGGTGGCCGAGATCCTGCTGATGGCGGTAGGCCGGCCGCTGCTCCGGCGCGTGGGGGTGCGGGGGATGATCTTGCTCGGCCTGGGCGCCACGGCCGTGCGGCTGTTCGCCTACAGCCACCGCCTGCCGCCGTGGGTGGCGCTGGTCTGCTGCCAGCCGCTGCACGCCTTCGCGTTCGCTGCGCTGCACCTCGGCTCGATTGCCTTCCTGGCGCGCACGGTGCCCGACCGGCTGCGGGCCACGGGGCAGGCGCTCTTGGCGAGCCTGGCCGGCGGGCTGGGCGGAGCGCTGGGGAGCGAGCTGGCGGGCAAGGTCAGCGTCCTCACCCAGGCGGGGCTGCCGCTGGCGGGGCGGCGCGGGCTGTACGCGGCGTTCTGGGTCTGCGGCTGGGTGGCGGCGGGGGCGTTCGTGGCGGCGCTGCTGTTCCTCCGCGAGCCGGCGGAGCGGCCCATCGAGGAGCCGCTGGAGGCCGGGCTCGAGGCGGACTAGGGCATCCCGGCGCCCGGCGCGGCGCCGGGATGTCGCCGGGTGGCGTTACGGCCCGTTCTTGATGTCGGTGCCCCAGCGGCCGCCGATGCTCGTCGCCCGGTTCCACTTGGCGTGGCCGTCGACGAACCCGATGTTGGAGCCACCGTTGTGGCGCGTGTAGTCGTCGGTCTGGAGCGCTGGGTTGCACCCCGCGCCGCAGACCGTGGAGAAGGCGACCTTCTCCCACCGGGACGCCCCGTCGCCGTTGTGCGCACTGTCACAGATGGCGATGGAGCTGGCCGGCGTGTTGTAGGCGGCGAGGGAGTAGCCGGACTTCTCGTAGGGCGCAGCGTTGGAGCAGTTGGCCCACCAGCCCTGGCCGTAGTTCACGATCTGCCCGGCCCAGGAGGGCAGCTTGGTCCATCCGGCCTCCCACGTCGTGCTCGGACACTCCGCGATCTGCTTGTTCTTCGTGTACGGCTGGACCAGCTCATACCACCGCGTGGTGGCGTCCTGCGCCAGGCCGCACTCCCAGCCGGGCGTGTCCGGCATCTTCTCGTCGTAGTCCTGCACATACTGCAGCACGCCCAGCGTGAGCTGCTTGACGTTCGACAGGCAGCTCGACTGCCGGGCCTTCTCCCGCGCCTTGGCGAAGACGGGGAACAGGATCGCCGCCAGAATGGCGATGATCGCGATCACCACGAGCAGCTCGATCAGCGTGAACCCACGTCGCGTAGCCATGGCGCTATCCTCCGTGTGCGGCGTGGGACGAGCCCGCGTGAAGGGATCATTCCCCGCCCGCCGGCCATAGCACACTTCGAGACGTTCAAGTCAGGTTCAACGACGCCCGCCCCTCCAAGTCGAGCGCTCGTGTGGCACGGGCGGTCCGCTGCCCGTGTTCTGGTGAGCAGGCGCCCGTTCGGACCAGACATGGGCAGTCGGCCACCCGTGCTCTGTGTAGCAGGCGCTGCTACGGCCCGGACATGGGCAGCGGACTGCCCGTGCCACACGGCGTGTCCAACACCCCCAGGGCTGTTTCATAGTCGAGCGGCTCCGATCAAGGCGAGACTGAGCTCCACGGAAGACTGGTAGAACCGCCTGGTCCTGGCGAAGCTGCCCACCAGCCGACTGCGGAACAGGGTGACCACCGCATTGCGCAGCGCCACC
>JACPDV010000406.1:1175-5768 GCA_016183835.1 Armatimonadota bacterium | reverse complement strand
GGAGAGCCGTATGCGGGAAAACCGCACGTACGGTTCGGAGCGGCAGGGCGGTGTGCGACACCGCCCTGACCGCTACCACGGTTGCCGCGGCTTCAGCCGCCGGGACAGATGGATGAAGGTGCCAAACCCACACCGCCCGGCGAGAACCGGGCGGTGTGGAAGGTGGTGCCGGGGCCCAGATTTGAACTGGGGACACATGGATTTTCAGTCCACTGCTCTACCAACTGAGCTACCCCGGCGTGGTGGGTGCCCAGACCTGGGCGGAACAGGATTCGAACCTGTGACCTTCCGGATGTAAGCCGGATGCTCTAACCAACTGAGCTACCCGCCCGATAGCCCCAACGGGAATTGAACCCGTGCCTCAGGCTTGAAAGGCCCGCATCCTAACCACTGGACTATGGGGCCCCGTGCCCGTATTCTCGCAGTCGGGCCCGATTCTGTCAACCGGGGCGCACAGCGGCGGATCACGCCAGGTTATCGGCGGACGCCACCCCGGCCGGGCCGGCCGCGGCGTAGAGCGTCTCGCGGTACTCGCGGGCCAGCGCCGCGCCGCCGGCCGACGCCGGAACCTCCTCCAGGATCTGCAGGATCGCTGTCACCAACTCGCGCGCCGCCGCGTGGTGCGCCAGGGTGGGGTAGCCGAGCTGCGACTGCAGGCGGACCAGGTAGAGCTCGGCATGATGCTGCGTCAGCCGCAGCGCCTGCGACTCGCGCGTCAGCCGCGCCTCGACCAGGGCCGAGCCGCTCTCATCACCCCACTGCGCGGACCGGTCGGCCAGACGGCTCATCTCGGCCACCGCCGCCCCGGCCGACTCCAGCAGCGCCGTCGCGCGCTCGGCGTTCATCCGCCCGGTCTCCGGCACCCGCGCCAGCTCGCTCAGCGGCCGCACCGCCAGCAGCACCGGCTCCACCTCGGCGTACCATGCCGCCATCTGCTCCGCCGCCGGGCCGAACAGGCCGGCGCACCAGTCGGCCACGAGCGCCCCGGCGTCCAGCCCTGTCTCCCGAGCGCAGCGGGCGAAGACGTAGAGGTTGAGGGAGCAGGCCCACCACGCCAAGGCCCCGTGCACCAGGATCCCGACGCGCTCCACAGCCGCGGCGCGGAGCGCCTCGAGATCGGCGGCGACGGTACGCGGGAGCGGCCCGGCGAGGTTCCACAGGGCCGGCGGGTCGGCGTGCGTGAAGACCACCTCGGCCCCGGCCGGCACGCGTCGGCGGGCGCCCGGCTCCCACAGCACCACCGGCCGCACGCCCTCGGGCGGGGCGTAGTCGCTCCTGGCCCGCGAGCCGGGCTGCCAGGCGGCCAGCTCCGCGGGCTCGTCCAGCCCCGCCCGGCACCGCTCCACAACGCTCTGCAACCGCTGCCCGGGCGTGGCCGTGCCGGCGGCGCCCAGGTCCAGCGGCGCATCGGCCGGCTCCAGGAGTCGCAGGGCCGAGGCGCCGGGGTAGCGCTCAAGCAGCTCCGCCGCGGCGCGTGGCAGCCCGGCCAGCGCCTCCGCGTCGGCCGCCTCGAGGCGCGGCTCGCGGCGGTGCACCAGCCGGTGACGGACGGGCTCAGGCTGTTCGCTCCGGGCCGCGCCCAGCAGCCGCCCGACCCAGTCGCCGCCCACCTCCAGCCCGAGCGCATACGCCCCGGCCTCCTCGGCCACCCGCGCGGCATCCTCCGGCGCCGGCCCGCCCTCGGCCGCCAGCGCCGTGAATCCCTGCCGCGCGAGCCACCGCACGAGTTGGATCATCTCGTCCTGCCAACCCGCGTCGGCGACGTTGCGGTCCACGGCCAGTCGCGCGCGGAATGGCGCCGCCGCGCCCCGGGGCGGCGGCGCGTCGGGCCGGCACACCTGCCCCAACGGGCCGGGGAAGAACCACCGCCAGCCCTGCGTCTCGAGGTGCCGGTAGACCGCCTGCAGCAGCCCCGCCGCCGTCCCCGCCGCCAGGCGCAGCCGGCCGGCGGCGGCGGGTTTCGCCTCGATGCCCGGCAACACCGTCACGGCGGTCAGCGGCTCGCCGCCGGCGGCCACGGTGCAGCGGATCAGCTCGCGGGCCGCGAGCCGGGCGAGGGCCTCATCGGCGCTGAGCAGGACCAGCGGCGGATCCACGACCAGGACCACGGACACGGGCGTCTCCCTGCACCGAGTATAGCCCCGCTCAGCGCACGGCGGGAGCCGTGAAGCGGTAGTTGAAGCGCCCGTTCGGCGCCGCGTCGCCGTTCAGGGTGAAGGCGTCGACGTTGCCGTCCACCTGCGTGTTGTCGGCCCACTTGAAGTCGAGCCGCACCGCCGCGCCCGGCCGCAGCCCGAGGTCGACCCGGCGGACCGCCAGCATCAGCTCGTTCCCGGCCACGGCGAGGGGCAGCTCGGCCTTTGCCCGCCACGCCCAGCCGCCGGCGTTCGCCTCCAACACGGTGCGTGTGGCGGAGTGCGCCGGCCGGCCGATGACGTAGTCGTAGCCCTCCCAGCCGGTGGCGTGGCTGCTGTCCACGTCGAGGAAGAGCAGCATCCAGCCGGTGTCGGTCGGGTGGGTGAGCGGCTCGCGGGTGCGAGCGTAGAACCACAGGTTGGTGCGGTCCCAAGCCACCTTCGCCGCTACGATGTCGTTGCGGCCGGTCGCGTTGACGAGCTGCTCGCAGTGGTTGTAGCCGGGATGGTCGCGGCGGGTCTCGTCGTGGCGGTCGTCCCGGTATTCCGGCGTCACGGCGGCCCACGGCAAAAAGCCGCGATCGAGGCGGATGGTCCGCGGCGGACCGGCTGCCGGCAGCGGCCGGACGCCCTTGTAGCGGCGGATGTACGCGGCCATCTGGTAGTAGTAGCTGTCGCCGTGGCCGCCCGCCATCGGCTCGATATCGCGGCTGTGCTCCTCGTCGAACGTGTCGACGAACATGACCGGCAGGTGGATCCCCGCGAACTCGTTGTAGCGGCTGGCGATCCACTCGTTCCAGCCAGTGACGAACACGAACCGCGGGTCCTCTTTGAGCGCGTGCTCCCACTGCTCGGCAACGTTGAGCCCGAGGTTCACCGCGCCGGGCCGGGTGTCCAGCGCGCCGTGGTGGTAGCTCCGCCCGCGCGCGCCGACCTCGCTCATCGAGCCGAGCCGTTCGCCCACGGCGTTCTGCGCCACGCCCACGGACATCTGCTCCTTCTCGCCACCCGCGTTGAGGAAGACGTGCTGCGGGGCGACCTCGAGCCAGCTCCATTCGTCGGGCTGCGTGGGCCCCTGGAAGTAGCTCGGCTGCGGTTTGCGGAAGGTGAAGAACGCGCGGAGCGTCGCGCCGGGACCGCCCTCCAGGTCGCAGCGGAGCGTCCGGTCGCCGGCCACCGGCCGGCCGTCGGCGAAGGCCACACCGTTGGGCAGGACATTGCCGGTGTGGCTCCACCAGCCGACCGTGCCGGTGGGCTCGGACAGCTCCAGGTAGTACCTCCCGGGCGGGAGCGGCTGCGGGGGCTTGACCGCCAACCAGGTGTTGTCGGGCACATTGCGACAGCGGCGCGAGGCGAGGATCCCGCCCTCCGGCCCGTCGCGGCGGAGGGTGAGGGTGGCCGAGCCGCCGGTAGAGGACCAGGTGGGGAAGCAGCCGCCGGCAGTGGAGCAGGGCCGGTCGAGCGTGAAGCTCTGTCCCAGCGTGTGGCCGGGCTCGAGGCGGGCCGGGGTGTCGTGCTCGGCGGTGCCGAAGGTCTCGCCCAGCCGCGCCAGATCGGCGAGGAGCAACGGCTTGCCGTCCCACTTGAACCACAGGTCGTCGAACAGCTTTGGCTCGTAGAGGTCGTGGTACAGCTCGGCGGCCACCTTCGCCGGGTCCCAGAAGGGCGTGAGAAAGGCGACCTGCGGCGTTTTGCCCCCGGCGGCGCGGACCTCCTCGAAGGCGGTGAACACGGCGGTGTACCACGGCTTGTACGTGATCTGATTGGTGACGTCGAAGATCACCACGTCCACACCGGCGTCGCTGAGCATCTGGGCGTGCTTGCGGACCACGTACGCGTCGTTGGTCTGGTAGTAGCCGAGCAGCGGCCGGCCCCAGTGGTGCATCGCGCCCATCGGCCCCCAGAGCGGGCTGTCGGGCTTCTGCATGGCGCCGGGATCAGCGGTGAGGATGCGGCTGACGTCCCACGGTCCGCCATTGACGTGAGCGCCGAGCCAGAGGAAGTAGAAGATGCCCACCGTGCGGTCCGGGCGCGGCGGACCGGCCTCGGCGGCGGTGGGGAGGGTGCGGCCGAGCGCGTCGGTGGCGACCCAGGTGTCGGGCCTCGTGTCCCACGGCGGCTCTGCGGCCAAGGGCAGGGCGAGCACGAGCGAGAGCAGCACGAGGCGCATGGTCAGTAGCCCCAGTCCGGCCCGTAGGGGCCGTCCATGACGATGCCGCCGAGGGTGTGGAAGCCTTGGGTCAGCGGCGGCAGGATGCCCCAGTCGAGCAGTTCCGGGAGCTCGTCCCGGTGGCCCAGGCGCCCGATCACGGCCCACCGTTCGGGGCGGGTCGCCGCATCGTTCGCGTCCCAGAAGGTGATCCCGTCGGCGCCGTCGCCGTAGAGCTGGTCGATGCGCCGGAGGGCGGTGTCCCAGTCGCCGGCCGCCCAGGTCACCAGGGTCGGCTTGACGGGGATG
>JACPDV010000406.1:0-1170 GCA_016183835.1 Armatimonadota bacterium | reverse complement strand
GTGCGCCACGCAGGCTTCGTGGAAGAAGGCCATGTCGTACGCCTGGACCCGTCCGCCGCCGGCGTGCAGGTACGGCGCCACGAGGTCCACCAGTCCGTCCGCCGCCCAGCCGCGCACGTCCAGCCCGAAGCGCTTGTTGTCCGCCTCGTCGGCCAGCACCATCACACTCAGCGCCAGTCGTCTGCCGTCCTTTCGCCGCAGCGCCTCGTCGTCGAGCATCTTGCGGATCTCACGCAGAAAGCCCGTGATCACCTCGCAGCGGAGTGCGGTCAGTCGCGGGTCGTCGTCGTCGACCGTGCCGAGGTCTGCCCCGTGCCGCTGTCGGAATAGCTCGGCAAAGGGCGGCTCGCGCAAGACGACCGGCACGCCACGGACAAACAGCACGCCCGCCCCGTCGGCGCCGAAGCGTACGGCCTCGCGGAGCACGTCCACCAGGTGCGCGCGGACCTGCGGCGCTGCCAGGCTCATCCGAGGGACCAGGTTGCCGTCGCGGTCGCGGCAGCGCCACTCGGAATGCGCGTCGTAGAAACGGGAGTCGAAGAAGTCGCTCAGCGGCTCGCTGAACCTCCAAGCGCCGGGCCGGATGCAGACGTGGACCTGCATCCCCACGTCGTGCGCGCCCTCGATCAACACCCGGGTCGGGTTGATCTTCTTCCGCGCCAACTCGCGCAGCGACTCCGCGTAGCGCCGGTCGCCGACGCGGGCAAAGTCGTCCAGGTCCTGCCCGCGCATGTCGCCCACGGCCGAAGGGTAGTTGACCATGTCGGCGCCGCCGGGCTGGAGGAGGAGCGTGCCGAAGTCGGTGCCACGGTAGGGCTCGATCTCTTCCAGCAGCTCCTCGCGGGTGGTCGGCCGGCGGTCGTAGATGAAGCTGAAGCCGTCGAGGCTGGCCACCAAGGACCGTTGCAGCGGATCGTGCCGTCGGCAGGCCGCGGCCTCATCGTCGGTCAGCGGCACCAGCTTCACGTAGGCGAGCCCGGCGCCGCGCGGCTCGATCCAGGTGACCTGCGAGATCGTCAGGGCCTGGCCGGTCAGGTCGGCGACTTTCAGGTAGACCTCTTCGACGGCGCCGCTGCTGTGCGCGCGGCACAGGCTCGCGGCGTCGCTGCTCAGCCTGGCGCGGACGGCGCAGCCCAGGCTCGCAGGGTCGGTCAGCCCCAGGTAGATCGC
>JACPDV010000405.1:6799-7279 GCA_016183835.1 Armatimonadota bacterium | reverse complement strand
CGTTGCCCGCCTGGTCGGTAGCGATCGCATAGAAACTGTACGTGCCGTTGCCTGCGCTCGGTGTGTAGGCGAATGTAAGGGTGCCAGAAGTGGATGCGGCGAACGTCTGCGTTCCGGCGGAGGTGAACACGGTGGCGGCCGGCGTCTTGACGAAGAGCTGCACGCTGGTGCTCTTCTCGACCCGCGTCTCCGCCGGCGGCGCTTGCGCGGTGACGACGCCCTCGGCCACGCCGTCCAACTGCGTGCTCTCGCTCCCCCCGAAGCTCAGTCCGGATTTGGCCAGGAGGTTCTTGGCCTGCCGCTCGCTCAGCCCTTTGAGGCTCGGCACCGTGACGAACCGCGGGCCCTTGCTGATCACCAGCTTGACGCCTTCGCCGGCCTTGAGCTTCATCTCGCCGGGCGGGTCCTGGCTCACCACGTGGCCGTCGGGGACATTGTCGTCGAAGGCGCGCTCGATGATGTCGGGCCGCAGCTTGAGGT
>JACPDV010000405.1:0-6783 GCA_016183835.1 Armatimonadota bacterium | reverse complement strand
TTCTTGGCTTCGGTCTCGGTCTTGCCGGTGAGGGCGGGCACGGGGATGTTGCCGCCGGGGTGCTTCAGCGCATAGACGAGCGCGGCGCCGATGCCGACGAGGAGGAGCAGGGCGATCACCGCGCCGCCGCAGCCGCCGCTTTCGCGCGGCGCGGGGACGGGCGGCGACAGGGGCCGCGGCCCGGCGGTCGGAGACGTTCCCAGCGGCCGGGCCGCGGGCGTGCGCGGGAGCACGGCGGTCTGGGTCAGCGCCGCGGCGGGCGGCGGCGCCGCGGCGGCCGCGGACTCGACCGCGGCGGCGAACGCGGAGCCGTTGGCGGGCCGGGCCAGAGTATGGCGCGAGAGCCCGCTCCGGATGGCCTCGAGCAGCGCCCGCCCGGCGGCGGCTTCGGGGAGCGGCGGCGCGTCGGCCGTGTTCTTCAGCGTGCCGATGGCGACCGCGTTCGGACCGTCGAAGGGCGGCCGTCCGGAGAGCAGCTCGTACAGCGTGGCGGACAGGCCGTAGATGTCGGTCCGGGGTGAGGCGGGCTGGCCGACGGACTGCTCGGGCGCCAGGTAGCGCGCCTGCTCGCGGCTGACCGACGGCCCCTCGGGCAGCCCGAAGCCCGTCACGAAGGCGTCGCCGGCCGCGTCGACGAGGATGGCGGCGGGGCTGACGTGGCCGTGCACCAGCCCGGCCGCATGGGCGGCGCCGAGCGCACGGCCGCACTGCCGGGCGATGGCGGCGACCTGCGCCGGCCCGATCCGCTCGCCCGCGCGCAGCCGCTCATCGAGGCTCGCGCCGTCCACCAGCGCCTCCACCACGTAGGGCGCTTCGCCGTCGAGGCAGATGTCGTAGAGCGGCAGGATGCCGGGATGGCTGAGCCCTGCCAAGCGGGTCAACGCGTCGCGCCAGGCCGCTACGTAGCCCGCGTCCGCGGCGCGCCCGAGCTGGAGCATGCGCACCCGCACCGGCCGCTGCAGGCGCAGATCGACGCCGGCGTACTCGACGCCGTCTGCGTCGGCGCGCAGCTCACGTTCCAGGCGGTAGCGCGAATCGAGTGTGGATCCAACCATGGCACGCCCTCATACAGCCAAAACGTCGCCGTTGGCCGATGGTTCCGGCTGCGGCTCGGGTTCCGGCTCCGGCGCCGCCTGGTCCTCGTCCACCACCACCGGCTGCTCGGCGATCCAGGCGGCGTGGCAGGAGACGACTTCAGCGCCGAAGAGGAGCACCAGGGAGGACAGGTACGTCCAGAACATGACCACCACGATCCCGCCCATCGCCCCGTAGATGGCCTTCGGGTTGACGCGCCGGCCCACGTACCAGGTGAAGAGGAACTTGGCCAGCTCCCACAGCGCGCCCGCCACCAGCGCCCCGACGATCGCCGAGCGCGACCGCACCCGCGCGCTGGGCAGGAGCCGGTAGACCAGGAACATCAGCGCCACCGACACCAGGGTCGAGCCGGTCCAGCTCAAGAGCGCCACCAGATCGCTGATGTGTACCTCGGGCCCGAGCAGCCACGCCAACCACCCGTCGGACTGCAGCCCGGTCAGGAACGGCGTGAGCAGAAGCGAGAGCCAGGCGAACAGACCGAGGAAGAAGATCGTGGTGAAGGACACCACGTACTGCTTCCAGATCGGGCGCTTCTCGTGGTGCTGGATGCCCCAGATCAGGTCGAGCGCGCGCTGCAGCGTGGTGAACAGGCGCTGGCAGATCCAGAGCAGGAGCAGCAGGCCGAACCCGCCGTAGGCGGCCTTCTGCGCCACCAGGCTGTTGAGCACGTCGCGGATCTCGCCCGAGCTGACCGGGATGAAGGTCCCGATGGAATCGACCGTGTGCTGGAAGCTCTCGGGGCTGTTGAGGATCACGCCGAAGACGTACGAGGCGATGAGGAGCATCGGGACGATGGTGAGCATCCCGAAGTGGGCCAGGGCGGCGGCCAGGAGCGGCAGGTCGTCCTGCCCGCACTGGCGGAACACCTCGAGCGGAAACCGCCAGTACGGTTGTCCGTGCCGCTGGCCGGCGCCACAGCCCACGGCCGCTCCTCCTCCGCGCATCTACGTGGTGTAGTCCGCGTTGATGTGCACGTACTCCTCGGTCAGATCGCAGCCGTAGGCGTGCCCGCGCGCCTCGCCGAGATTCAGGTGCACCCCGATCCGCACGGTCTCCGCCGCCATCCCACGGCTCACCTCGGCCGCGTCGAAGCCGCACGGCTCGCCATGGTAGAGCAGTGTCACACCGTTCAGCGTCACGGTCAAACGGTCCTGGTCCACCGCCGCGCCGCTGTAGCCCACGGCGCAGGCGATCCGGCCCCAGTTGGGGTCGCAGCCCTTCACCGCGCACTTGAGCAGGTTGCTGGCCGCCACCGCCCGCGCCGCCAGCCGCGCCTCCGACGCGGTGAGCGCGCCCTCCACCTCCACCCGGATCAGCCGCGTGGCGCCCTCGCCGTCGGCCGCGATCTGCGCGGCGAGCGGGTCGAGCACCGCCGTCAGCGCCGCCGCAAAGCCCTCCAGACGCGGGTCGTCGAGCGAGTCGATGAGCGGGTTGCCTGCGGCGCCGTTGGCCAGGAGCAGGCAGGTGTCGCTGGTGCTCTGGTCGCCGTCGATGCTGATGCAGTTCAGTGTTTCGCCCACCGCCGCCTCCAGCGCGTGCTGCAGCGGCGCGGGGGCGACCGCCGCGTCGGTGGTGACGAAGCAGAGCAGCGTGGCCATGTTCGGGTGGATCATCCCGGCGCCCTTGGCGATGGCCCCGAGGGTCACGGTCACGCCCTCCAGCTCGCAGCGCACGGCGGTGTGCTTGGGGTGCGTGTCGGTGGTGCAGATGGCGATGGCCGCGTCCAATCCGCCCGCGGGCCCCAGCTCCGCGACCGCCGAGGGGAAGGCGGCGCGGAGCGGCTCCATCGGCAGCGGCCGGCCGATCACGCCCGTCTGCGCCACGGCCACTTCGGTGGGCTGGATCCCGAGGCGCTCGGCGATCCCGGCGGCGATGGCGTCGGTGTCGGCCCGGCCCTGCGCGCCGGTGGCGACGTTGGCGTTCCCGGAGTTGACCACGATCGCGCGCAGGGGCCGGCCGACGGAGAGCAGGTGCCGGTTGCGATCGACGTTGTACGCGCGGACGCGGTTGGTGGTGAAGACGCCGGCCGCGGCGGCCGGCCGGTCGCTGACGATCAGGGCGAGGTCGGGACGGCCCGACGGCTTGATCCCCGCCGTGACGCCGCTGGCCCGGTACCCGGCCGGGGTGGTGACATGCCCGCCGTCCACGCTCTCCACAGTCCGCCTCTCCGCACGGGCCTCAGGATAGCATCGCGGGCCGCGGAAGCCAAGCCTCTGGGCCGTCTGCGGAGGGCGCAGGGAGTGGCTCGCCCGTTGCGAAGCCAGTGCGGGGAGCCCTGCCATGCCCGCCTTCGCCGTCCTGCTCCTGCTCGCCGCGCCACCCGGCCGGGTCGTCCTCCACGACTTCGAGGCCGGCATCGCCGGCTGGTGGACCAACCCGTGGGGCGGCGGGAAGATCACCGCCGCGGCCGACTCCGCCGCCCGCTACGGCCACGGAGCGCTCCGCGGCGACTTCGCGCTCGCCGACGGCAAGCTCAACGGCAACCTGGTGGGCCCTTTCTACCCGCCCGACGCAGCCTGGCGCGAGCAGCCGTGGGGCGCGCTCTCGCTCTGGTACCGCACCAGCGGCGAGGTGCCGAAGTTCAACGTCTCGCTGACCCGCCTCGCCCCCGAGGGCGAGCCCGAGCTGACGTTCACTTGGACCCTGCCCGCCAGCCCCGAGTGGCAACGCCTCGTGCTCGAGCCGCGCATGCTCTGGAACCGCGAGGGGCAGGCGCTCGACCTCCGCCGGCTGGGGCGGATCATTGTCCACGGCGGCGCGCCGGGCACCATCGGGCTCGATCAGCTTGCCCTCCTCCCGCCGCGTCGCGAGCTGCCGCTAGAGCCCTGGGGCGGGCCCGCGCACCTGTTCGAGCTGGCGCCCGGGCGGTATCAGGTCGAGGCGCCGGCGCAGCCCGGGGAGAGTTGGACCGCCGAGGTGCTGCTGCCGGCCGGCAAGCCGGCGTCGGCGAAGGCGACCGCCGGCGACGACGACCCCCTCCTCGAGCTCAGCTCGCCCTACCCGCGCGAGGGCCGCGGGCGGCTGACCGTCACGACCGCCGCCGGGAGGCGCGAGCTGACCTTTCCAGTGCTCCTGCCGCAGCCCGAGCCACCCATCGCACCGCTCGGCATCTTCCCCACGCCGAAGCAGTGCCGAGCCACCGGCGGCGCCTGGGCACTGCCGCGCGAGCTGCCGGTGCAGGCCGCCGGGACCGCCGCGAGCCAGTGCGCCGCCGAACTGGCCAGCCGCCTGGCGAAGCTCGGCGTGACGGTGCAGCCGACCGTGCGTGCGGCCACCGGCACCCAGACCATTCGCCTCGGCCGCGCCCCGCAGCTCGAGCCGTCGGCCGGTCTTCCGGCGGAAGGCTACCAGCTCGCCGTGGCGGCGGGCGGGGCTGCCATCGCCGCGCGGGACGATCGTGGGCTGTTCTACGGCACGCTGTCGCTCCTTCAGATGGCGGAATCCGCCAGCCGTCCCGGCGCCGCGCGTCTGCCCACCGCGACCGTGAAGGACTGGCCCGCGCTCCCCGTCCGCGCCGTCTCCATCCCGCTCCCCACCGGGCGCTGGGGCTATCCCAACGACACGCCGGTGCCCGTCGGCTTCTACCTCGACTTCCTCGACCGCATGGTGGTGCGTCACAAGCTGAATATGGTGATCCTGATCCTCGACCAGGGGATGAAGCTCGACCGGCATCCCGTGGTCGACGGCCCGGCCGCGTGGACGAAGGACGAGGTGAAGCAGGTCGCCGCCTTCCTCCGCGACCGCTTCATCGACCCGGTGCCGCTGGTCAACAGCCTCGGCCACGCCGAGTGGCTGCTGATCCCGCTCCCCGCCCTGGCCGAGGACCGGGTGATGCAGAAGAACCGCGACGGGCAGCTCGTGCCGCTCCCCGACATCCACACGCTCTGCACCCGCCATCCCGACGCCTGGCGGACGCTCACCGACGTGTACGACGAGGCGATCGAGTGCTTCGGGCCGAAGTGGTTCCACTGCGGGCTCGACGAGGTGCGCTGGCAGACGCTCGACACGGCCGAGGAGCTGCGCTGCGAGCGCTGCCGCGGTGCCGACAAGGCCGACCTGATGGCCGAGTGGGTCAATCGCCTCCACGACTGGCTCGCAGAGCGCGGCCTGCGGATGATGATGTGGACCGACATGCTCACCGCCGGGCACAACGGCGGGCCGCCCTACCGCACCGCCCGCGTGCTCGACGGCGTCCCACGCGACACCTGGATGTGCAACTGGTCGTCGTCCATCGTGCCGCAGCACACCTGGGAGCTGCGCAGCAAGGGCTTCCGCAACGTTCTCGATGCCAACAGCGAGGGGCTCAACCGCGAGCGTGCGGCCGCCTGCGCGGGCAACCTGCTCGGCATGTGGGACAAGACCTGCTGGACCGCCGAGACCGTCGCGGGCGCCAAGGAGTACGCCTGGCCGATGCTGCTCCACGCCGCTGAGTACAGTTGGCGGCTGCACCCCGATCTGGCCGAGCCGAAGCCGGCCACCACGGCCGCGTTCCTCCGCGCCGTGGCAGAGGTGACGGCGGCCGAAGTGCTCCAGCCCGAGCCGGCGGCCGGCGCCAAGGTGACCCCGCTCGCCCCGCCCGCCGACGGGCTCGACGTGGCGGAGTGGTTCGACGGCCCGCCGCCGCCGGTGAGCCTGCGCGACATCGCCGTGCCGCTGTGGCCCAAGGCGCTGCTCCCCGGCGGCGCGGTGGCGGTCGGGCGACCGGCCGCGGCGGTCTACCTGCTGGTGGCGATGGACGGCTCGGCCGACGAGCTGCAGCAGCTTCGGGACGGCTTCAAGGACAAGGCCAACTTCGCCGGCCGGCCGGTGGCGACGGTGGAGGTGCGCTACACCGACAGCACGGCGGACCGGATCGAGCTGCGCTACGGCTGGGATGTGCGCGCCCGCCGCGCCGAGGCGCTCCCGCCCGCCTACGGCGCCGTGGCCTGCCGCGTCTACCCGGCCAGGAACGGCGGCGGCACCGCCGTGTACCTGCGGCAGTGGGTCGCGCCGCACCCGGAGAAGGTGATCGGCTCCCTCGCCCTGGTCGGCGCCGAAGTGCCCGGCCGCGTGGTGCTGCTCGGCGCGGCCACCCGCGAAGCTCAGACGCGGTAGTCACGCAGCCGGCGGTGCCACGCGTCGTACTCGGCTCGATACTGCTTCGCCGAGGGCTCCCCGAGCAGCGCGCCCAGGAAGTCCTTGTAGCGCTTCACGCCGGGCTGGTTGATGGGGTTCACGCCGAGCAGCTTGCCCTCCAGGATGGTGGCTGTCTCGAAGAGGAAGACCAACGCGCCCAGATGCTCCTCGTCCACCGCACCGATCTCGACCGTCATGCCCGGCCGCTGCGCCGTGGCGTAGGCCGTGTCGGTGGCCTGGTAGGCCATGTCGTTCAGCTCGCTGATCCGCCGGCCCGAGGCCAGGTGGGCCGTGGACGCCGCGGGCAGCTCGGGCACGGCCAGCTCCGATCCGCCGCCGGTGACGCGGACGTTGGTGATCACTCGGTTCCGCGGACCCTCCTGGTGGAGCTGTCCCAGCGAGTGCAGCTCGCGGGTGCAGACGATGGTCAGCGGCGTGCGGCCGACGCCGTCCTTGCCCAGGCTCTCGGCCGAGAGTTGGGCATACCAGTTGCCGAACGCCTCGAGGCGCTTCTCCCACAGCGCCATGACCGAGATGTCCTTGCCCTTGCGCGCGGCCAGGCACTGCCACGCG
>JACPDV010000373.1:18987-22161 GCA_016183835.1 Armatimonadota bacterium | reverse complement strand
GTCCACGACTGCGGCTGGCCCGGCGCCGCCTCGCGCAGGTCGCTGGCGGCGCGGCCCAGGGCGTCCACGAAGCGCACGCGCACGGCGGGCGGCTGGAGCGCGTCGGGCGGCGCCTCGGCGCGCAGCCGGGTCTTTCCGGCGCCCAGCATCACCTCGCCCTTGCCGCCCGTGGTGGAAGCGGTCAGGACCGCCGACCACTGCCCCGGCGTGGGTGCGGGCTGCACCGCGCGCGAGCCCGGCGCCGGCGGCGTGAGCTGCACCGTGATCCCGTTCGCGCGGCAGAGCCACCACCAGCCGCGACCCGCGCCGATCTGCGCGCTGGCCACGCCCGAGCCCACGCTCGGGTCGACCACCAGAAGATACTGGAGCACCGGATCCCAGCGCCAGCCGTAGGGCATCACCAGCGCCTGTGCGGCGGCGGTGTTGAGGGTGCCCACCCGCACGCCGTTCTGGAACACGGTGATGTCCGCCAACGAGAACGTGTAGGTGCCGGGGTACGGGTTGGCGACCTCGTTCCAGCCGTTGGCCAGGGTGAGGGTGAAGGGCGTCAGCGGCGTGGCGTCCGCGACGGCCGTGAAGCTCACCAGGCTGTCGAGCTGCAGCCAGAAGCCGCGCCCGGGGTTCATCGCGAACGGCGCCGTGGGGCTGAACTCGCTCCAGATGAGGTACTTCTGCTGCCCCTCGTCCCAGCGCGCGAGCCGCAGGTCGGGCAGCAGCGCCGAGAGCACGAAGCGCGGGTCGGGCTGCCGCGGGGTGCCCATCAGACCCATCAGGTGCAGCCCCGGCCCGTACGTCTGCGTGATGAACGGGAGGAACTCCACCTGCGGCTGATCGTCGAGCACCACGTCCGGCGCACCGGTCACCGTGACCACGATCCGCACCGTACCGGGCTGGCTGCTGACCACCGTGAAGGTGGTCACGCCGTTGGAGTCGGTGGCTTCGTTGGGCCCTGTGACGGTCGACCCGGCGAAGGGCAGCCCCGTCCCGGCATCCAGCACGGCCACCGTGATGTTGCCCGGCGCGACGCTGCGGAGCGGGTCGCTGAGGGTGTCCACCAGGCGGATAGTGCCGGTCACCTGGCGCTGCCCGTTGGCCAGGAGCGGGTCGTCGGTCTGCACCGACAGGCTGGACAGCGAGTTGCTGGGCTGCAGGTTGCGGAAGTCGACCGTGGCGCGGCCGATCTCGGTGGGCACGTTGCCCACCAGCACGGTCGCGGCGAAGATCACCTGCCCCGCCACCGTCGCCGTGGCGGTGGCGCGCGTCACGCCGTTGGCGTCGGTGGGCTGGTCCGGCCCCACCATCGAGACGCCCTGCCCCTGCACCGGGGTGATGGTCACCACCACGCCGGGCACCGGGTTGCCCTGGCCGTCCAAGACCGTGGCGGTGAGGTTGATCACGTCCGTGCCATTGGGCCGGGCCTGAAGCGGATTGGCCACCAGCGACGAGTTGCCCGACGCGCTGCCGACCACGAAGGTGACCGGCGGGGTCTGCCCGATGGTGGTGCCGCGCACCGTGACGACGAAGGTGACCGTGCCCGGCTTGGTGCTGGTGACTGTCCACCGCATCCGTCCGGCGTCATCGGTCACCGGCGTGGGGCTCGGGTCGGCGTTGGTGATGGCCAGCCCGTCCGTGGGGTTGGCGGTGACGACGATGTCGCTGGCCGGCACCCCCACCAGCGGGTTGCCCTGCGCGTCGAGGACGGTCAGGGTCAGCGTGCTGGCGGTGGTGCCGTCGGAGGGAATGTTGTTGGTCGGGTTGGCGCCGAAGGTGGACTGCGAGGCCGAGACCGCGCCGGCGACGAAGTCCACGACCACGATGCTCGACCCGCCGATGGCGCGCACGCTGTTGACCTTGAAGCTGAACCGGTACGGGTCGCGCACCGGCGTGCCGGGGTCGGAGTCGGCGCTCGTGGTGACCACCGTGGCTGTGGTCTGCCCGTTGACGTCGGTGGCCACGGTGGGCTGGTTGATGGTCAGACCGGTCGTCGGAGTGACCAGCTCGGTGCCGGCGCCGTCCACCTGGATCACCTGGATCTGGTTGGCGGGGACGCCCTGGACCGGCGCACCCACGGCGCCGCTGCCGTCGAGGAGCGTGATCTGGAGCACCGCCTGGCTGACCCCGTCAGCGGTGACCGGGGTGTTCGGCGGCACCTGGACGATGCTGCTGCGGGTCGCCGACGGCTGGCCGACGAGGAGCGTCAGGGTGGGCAGCGGCGGCGGCAGCGGGGTGCCGTCGACCGTGGCGCCGATGGTGATGGGGCTGCCCGCCCGGTCGGTGGCGGTGAGCTGCGCCGTCACCTGCCCGTTGGCGTCGGTGGTGCTGTCGATCACGGAATCGTTGTTGAGGTCCTGGTCGAGCGTCACCGTGGGCGGCAGCGCGCCGCCGCCCTGCGGGGTGGCGGTGATGAGGACATTGGCGATGCCTTGCAGCGGCGTGTCGATGGCGTCGCGGATGGTGGCGAAGGCGGTGGCGGTCTGCGTGCCGTCGGCGGCGATGGAGGCCGGCGCCACCGTGACGGTGGAGCGGCCAAGGGAGATCAGCCCGACGTTGCGCGCGAACTCGGAGGTGTCGCCGAGGGCGTTGAGCGCGACGGCCGTGGCCAGCACGAGCCGCCCGCCGGCGTCATCGACGAAGCCGTCGCCCACGCCGCTGTCGACGTTGACCGTGAAGGTGCCGGCCGCGGCGTCGAACCCGGGCGAGCCCGTGGCCAAGCGGGCCAGGCGGTGGTCGACCTCACCGTGGTGGGCCGAGGGCGCCGGGTCGGGGGTGCCCTCCTGGGGGTCGAGGGCCTGGTAGATCTCCACCGCCGTGGTGTTGGGCGGCATGGTGCCGGCGATGGTGTACGTGGTGCCGCTCAGCTCGAGCGGCAGAAGCCCCGGGAAGTCGAAGAGCTGGTTGGGCGAGCCGGCGCTGGTGGTGCCGTCGTTGAGGGTCACGCCGTCGTTGCCGAGGTCGATGGCGAGGCCGTTGTTGGCGTTGATCAGGTTGCCGCTGAGGCGGTTGGCGGAGCCGCTGATGACGGCGATGCCGGGCCCGGTGTTGCGCTGGATGGTGTTGGCGTTGGTGCCGAAGGCCTGCGCGGCGGTAGCGCCGACGACGGCCCCGTTGGTGGTGCTGGTGGCGCCGATGCTGATCCCGGCCCCGGTGTTGTCGGTGATGGTGCAGTTGGTGACG
>JACPDV010000373.1:0-18962 GCA_016183835.1 Armatimonadota bacterium | reverse complement strand
TCCAGCTTACCGTGTTGGCGTCGAGGGTGGCGGTCCGCGTGTACGTGGTGCGGATGCCGCCGTTGGTCCCGCCGCGGAAGATCACGTTGTCGACCAGGGTGGCGGTGTCGGTGCCCGTGCCGCCGGCGAGCAGGACGCCGCCGGCGGCGTTGCCGCCGGTGGCGCCGTCGAAGGTCAGCGGCCCGCCCGCCGATTCGCGGGCGCCGATGTAGTTGTTGACCACGGCGACGGCGCCCGTGCCGTCGAGGTTGAGCCCGAACTGGCCGCTGCCCGCGATCAGGTTGCGGTTGATCTGCCCGACCCCGCCGACGACCACCGTGCCGGTGTGGTTGGCGGTGACGGCGATGCCGTTGCCGGTGTTGCCGATCACCGCGCGGCCGAAGGAGTCGGTCCCGATGAAGCAGCCCACGATGTCGGCGCCGGCGGAGGGCACACCGGCGTTGCCGTCGACGCGGACGGCGTCCCCGGCGTTGCCCGAAATGAGGTTGGTGGAGAGGAACACGCCCCCGATCTGGGGCCGTCCGGTGGGCGCGCCGATGGGCACCACGCGCGGGTCATTGGGGATCCCGCCGGCGTCCACGTTGACGAGGATGCCGCCGCCGTTGCGGAGCAGGGCGTTGGTCTGGGCGCCCTGCTGATCGGTGCCGATGTAGTTGCCGTAGATCAGGGGCGTGTTGTCGATGTTGACCGGCCGGTTGTAGCTGTACTCGGACTCGAAGCGGAGGCCCCAGCCGGTGTTGCCGGCGATCACGTTGCCCTGCCCGTTGGTGGTGCCGCCGATCACCACCCGGCCGGTGCAGCCGCTCTCCACCTCGATGCCGTCGCCGGTGTTGCCGATGGGATTCAGCCCGGTGGCGTCGAGCCCGATGAAGTTGGTGAAGATCACCACGTCGTCGCTGACGTCGTTGCGGACGTTGCCGCCGGCCTGGGCGATGTGAATGCCGTCGCCGGCATTGCCGGAGATGATGTTGGACTCGCGCACGTTGCCCGCGGCGAGGCGCCCGATCAACTGCCCGGCCCGCTCGGTGGGCAGGTTCGGGTCGTTGATGAAGATGCCGTGGCTGCCGTTGCCCAGTGCGGCGTCACCGATGTCGTTGGTGCCGATCTTGTTGCGCCGCAGGAGGTTGCCGCCGGAGACGATGTGGACGCCGAACAGCGCGTTGCCGGAGATAGTGTTGTCCACCACCTCGTTGCTGGCGCTCTTGGGCCCTTGGAGGTAGACGCCCGAGCCGCCGTTGGCCACGGCCGCGTTGCCGCGCACGCCGGTCAGCGTGTTCTCGCCGTTCGTGCCGATCAGGTTGGCCTCCAGCGTGTTGGAGACGTTGCCCTCGATGTGCACGCCGTCGGCGGCGTTGCCGGAGATCACGTTGAAGCCGATGGGGTCCACCGTCTTGGCCAGCCCCAGCACGAGCCGGCCGGGCGCGTTGTTGGGCACGAAGACGCCGTGCCCGCCGTTGGGCAGCGGCCCGGTGCCGCTGCGGTCCAGCCCCGCGGCGCCGATGGTGTTGCCGATCACCGTGGTGGTGCCGGGCGCAAACTGGAAGATGCCGTTGCCGCCGTTGCCCGAGATGGTGTCGCGCTGCACCGTGTTGTCGCCGGTGCCCGTGATGTTCACGCCGTCGCCGGTGTTGGCGACCGCCGTGGTGCCGGTGGGGGTGGTGCCCACCCGGTTGGCGGTGATCACGTTGTTCCCGGGGCCGGTGACGCTGATCCCGTTGCCGGAGTTGCCCGAGATAACGTTGAACCAGTTCGTGTTGGGCAGGTCGTTGCCGGGGGTGATCACGTGCGTGGCCGGGTCGAGGGATTCCTCGTCGCGGCCGATGACGTTCGCGCCGGCGCCGCTGAGGAGGATGCCGTCACGGGCGTTGCCCATCGCCGCGTAGGTCCCCGCGGCGTTGAGCCCCACGCCGATCAGGTTGTTGACGATGGTGACGTTGCCCGAACCGGCGACCTGGATCCCCTCGCCGTTGTTGTTGACGATGACGTTGCCCTCGTAGAGGTTGCTGTCCGGGCTGCCGTCGGTGGGGTCGAAGCCGACGCTGATCGAGCCGGTGGAGCCGCCGCCGATGAGGATTCCGGTGCCGCCGTTACGGAACACGTCGGAGATGGTGAGGCGGGCGTCCTGCGGGAAGCCGGCCGGATTGACCGGCGCGGCGCCGATGACGTTGCCCGCCACCACATGGTCGCCGGCGCCGAGCAGCTCGATCCCGTCCGCGTTGGCGTTCTCGCGGTTGCCCGAGACGATGTTGCCGTCGCCCAGCTCGCTGCCGCCGATGAGCTGCCCCACCGGCGAGCTGACCGACACCCCGCCCGCGCCGTTGAACACCCCGTCGGTGGCTGCGGCGTTGATCCCGATGTAGTTGCTCTGAACCTTGTTGAGAGCCGGCGTGCTCTCGATGCTGACCCCGAACTGCCCGTTCCCCGCGATCACGTTCCGCCGGCCCGGCGCGCGGTTGCCGATGACGTTGTTGCCCAGCGCCTGGACCGTGATGGAGATCCCGTGCCGGCCGTTCGCTCGCTGCGTGGCGCCGTCGGCGGCCAGGCCCAGGTAGTTGCCGTAGAAGAGGTTGTCGCCGGTGCCGTTGACCGTGATCCCGTCCGAGCCGTTGGACGAGATCACGTTGCGCTCGGCGGCCGAGTCGCCCCCGATCCGGTTGCCGTTGATGCCCACCGGGTTGCCCCCGGCGCTGGCGGCGATCTCGATCCCGTTGATGTTGTTGCCCAGCGCGCTCTGGCCGTCGGCGGCGAGGCCGATGTAGTTGCCGGTGATCACGTTGTCGCCGGTGCCGCCCAGGCGCAGGCCGTTCAGCCCGTTGCCCGAGATGACGTTGCGCGAGGCCACCTGTGTGCCGCCGATCAGGTTGTCGCCGCCGGCTTCGGCGCCGATGCTGATGCCGTGGCCCACGTTCTGGTCACTGGCCTGCCCGGAGGCGTCGGTGCCGACGTAGTTGTTCTCGATGATGTTGACGCCGTCGCCGCGGATGTCGATCCCCGTGCTGCTCTCGGAGGAGGCCAGCGCGCCGTTCCGCCCGACGATGTTCCGCGCCGCGGTGGCCGTGCCGCCGATGCGGTTGTTGCCGTCGCCGGTGATGTAGATCCCGGCGCCGCCGTTGCCGTTCCCCGAGCCGATCACGTTGCCCTGAACGGTGTTGTTGCCGCCGCCGGTGAGGAACACCCCGGCGTGGTAGAAGCCGCCGGCCTGGGTGCCGTTGCCGCTGATGGTGTTGCCGGACAGGGTCGCCGAGCCGCCGATGATGTTGTTGCCCGAGCCGAAGATCCAGATGCCGGAGCGGGAGTTGCCGGTGATGGCGTTGTTCTGGACGAAGTTCTGCCCCGAGCCGGCCACCACCACGCCCTCGGTGGTGTTGCTCGCGATGGTGTTGCGCGAGCCGGAGACCGTGCCGCCCACCACGTTGCTCCCGGTGCCCACGAGGACCACGCCGCCGGAGATGTCGTTCCCCGCGTCCGTGCCGGTGCCGCAGCCGGTGATGTTGTTCTGCTGGATAGTGGTGGTGCCGGCACCGGTGCAGTAGATGCCGGCGTAGCTGTAACCCGAGATGCTGTTGTTGCTCCCCGGGGAGATGCCGCCGATGAACACCTGGTTGCCGAGCTGCAGGTCGGTCTGCACGCCGATGCCGCGGCCCTGGAGGTCCGAGTTGACGATCCGGTGGTTGGTGCCGTTGCTGATCCAGACCGCGGGCGGCGACTGGTCGGCGGGCGAAAAGCCCGGGGCGAAGCGGATGTCCAGACCTTCCAGGACCACGTTGCTGATCTGGCCGCTGGCCGAGTTCATCGGGCTGGAGAAGGCGTCCACGCCGATCTGGAAGCCGAACGAGCGGACCGGGATGATGAAGAAACCGAGGACCAGGACGTTGGTGGGAAGCAGCTCACCGAGGTCGATGCGCACGTCTGGGATGCCGTCGTTGTTCAGCTCACCCTTGATTTTGACGTTGTCGCGCGTGATGCAGGGGAGCGGCAGCGGCTGGCCGACCGAGTCGGTGTTGAAGCCGGGCTCGGTGCCCAGCTCGGGGGTGCCGACGATGATGCGGTTGGGGTCGTTGGCGGGGGCGATGAGATCGGGCTCGTCGTAGTAGAGGCCGTTGTTGGGCGGGTTGTAGTTGACGTGGTTCCAGCCGGCGCCGCTGAGGGAGGCGAAGACCGTGGGATCGAAGGTGATCAGCACATCGCCCAGCGACAGATCGGTCTCGTTGGCCAGGCGAATCGCCTTGCGGAGCGACATGGGCTGGTTGGGCGTGAAATCATCGAGATCACGGTTGGTGTTGACGATGAACGTCACCGTGGCCGGCGCGGCGACGGCCCACCCCAGGAGGGCCAGCACCGCCACCGTCAGCCTGCGCCCACCGGCTCCCGCCTTGCGTGCTGGGAACGCCATGGCACCCATCCTCTCCCTCGTCCATCCGCCCGGCGGCTCGCGCCGCGGGCAGACCTACCCGTCCTGCGGCTCCGGATCAGCGACTCACGGGCCCGGGCGGCGGCTCGATGCCCCCCGCCCCGGCGGGGATCAGTCGGACGTTGATCTGGTCCACCCCGGCCGCCAGCGTGGAGTTGGCGGTGGCGTAGCCGGTCGCGCTCACCGCCACCTGGTTGTCCACCCGCGGCACGCCCGGCAGCGTGAAGTTGCCGGTGGGACCGGTCTGGGCCGAGCCGTTGCCAACCGCCACGAGCGCGCCGTTGATCCCGTTGCCGGTGGTGGCGTCACCCACGAACCCGCTGACGGTGCGGGTGGTTGGCGGAGGCGGGTTGTTGGCCTGGTTCTGCTGGTTGTTGGCCGGCGCGTCGGACCCGCCGCAGCCCCATGCCAGCGTGCCCAGCAGGGCCGCCAGCACCCCCAGGGTCCATCGCCGGGTGCTTCGAAAACGCATCGAAACGTCACCTCCCGGGCTGTCGCCCGCACCTTGGTCCAATCGCCATAGAGTACGCGTCGCGAGAACCGTTTGTCAAGCCGCGCATCCGTTGTCACGCCGCCTGCCAACCACCTCCGCAAGGGCCTCGCGCTCGCCCTCAGGGCGAGCCGAGACCCTTGTCGAGGGCGTGAAACAACAGAGCGATACTCGACGACAGCCACGGGGAGGCACATCGGTCCGGCCGAGCCGAACCTCTACGGGCGCCATGGCCTTGTGGGCCGGGGAGCTGACGCCTGTAGCAAGCTATACCATACACCGCCGCCGCTGTCAATAAACCTCTCGTCCTCCTGACACTCCGCCGGCCCCGGCGTTGCGCCTAGCCTGCTTCGCGACCCTCCGCCAGCGCCTCCGCCAGCGCCAGCACCTGCTCGTCGGCCGGCTGCTCCGGCCAGGCGCGCCGCGGCGCCAGGACCCGCGCCAGGGCGGCCGCTGCCGCCGGCCACGCCGCCGCCGCCGACTCGCCGAGCGCTGCTTCCGCGCGGCCCACCTGACGGCGGGCCAGCCCGGCCTCGTCCCACGCGGCCGCCGCCGTCATGACCAGCCTTACAGCGCCGGCGGACAGGCATTCGGCGCGCCCTTCCGGGCTCCTCGTCGCGGATTCCAGCGCTTCCCGAAACAGCCGGCCGACCAGCTCCGCGCGCTCCCCCTCCTCGCCCGCCGCGGCGCGAGCGTGGAGCAGACTGACCAGCAGCAGCGCGCGCGGCGCCTCGTCGGCCGGCCGCTCCCCCAGCTCGGCCAAGAGCGCTCTTACGTGCTCGAGCTCGGCTTCGTCCGCGGCCCGCACCAGCGCCAGGAGGCCCAGCGCGCCCGCCAGCGACGCCGCCGCCACGCCGGCCGGATCGCCGCCCGCCGCCAGCGCGGCCGCACGCTCTGCCCGCACCGCCGCGGCCGCCGCCCGGATGGCCCTCAACTCCGCTCCCACCTACGGAAACCGCGCCTGGCTGACCAGCCACTGCAGGTCGGCCGCGTTCTGCTCGAGCTGGTCAGCCGGCGTCAAGAGCACGATCCCGTGGGCCATCCCCGGCGACTTGATGCCCAGCGCCACCACGGCCAGGACGCCGGCGTCGAAGCTCCCCTGTGCGATCGCCAGGTGCCCCTGCAGCGCCGCGTTGCCCAGGTCCAGGTCCTGGTCCTTGAGCGTCTCCAGCTTCTGCCCGCCCTTGGCCACCTCGGACAGGATCTCGGCGGTGATCTGTTGCGACGAGCTGTACTGCCCGCCGCAACTGTACATCAGCACCGGCAGCCCGCCGGTCTGGTTGCGGCGGCGGAGCACCACCACCTTCGAGTCCTCCTCGTAGTGTGCCACCCAGCCCGCCGGACAGCTCAGCAGCACCCCCGACTGCGGGTGCTTGAAGGGCGGCTCGCCCGCGGCGGGCAGCCCGCCGCCGCCCACCACCTGCACGCCGGCCGCGCTGTGCTCCAGGGCGCTGCCGTGGTTCCAGGGGTCGTGGCGGAAGTTGAGGTCGTCCTCGCCCAACGAGCGCATGGCCATCTGCAGGCGGGTCTTGCCGAGCGGATGCGTGCGGGTCCACTCGGGCGGGGCCTGCCCGGTGGCCCGCTGGACCACGTTGTCGAGGGTGGCGAGGAAGCCGAAGGCGTGGATCGCGCCGCCCTCCCAGACGTCCGGGCTGGCGTCGGCGGCGCGCTGCAGGTGCTCGATGGCGGCTACGTCGGCCGCCACCTCCTGCTGCTGCACGGCGAACGGCTCGGCCGGCGCGCCGCCCTCGTTGTGGCGCAGATAGTAGTGCGCCATCTCGTGGGCGAGCACCAGTCCGAGGATGCCGTAGAAGGCCTTGACGAAGCGCTCGTTCTGCCCGGCGTCGGCGTAGTTGAGCGGCCCCGGCTCGGGGAGCGGCTGGCCGCGCGCCACCGCCTCGGCCAGCGCCCCGCTGTAGCTGGTCAGCTCGGCGGACAGCTCCGCGGCGCCGAGGTGCCGCTCGCGGAGGCTGGCGTACTCCTGGGCGACGCGGGCGAAGGACTGCACGAAGCGGGCATGGAAGAGGATGAACCCGGGCCCCAGGTCGTTGCGCCCGAGGGTCACGGCGTTGAAGTCGCGGGTCGGGACGCAGTAAACGCGAAGGTCCTTGACGCGCGCCTTCTGGCGCTCGGGCAGGGAGGGCGTGAGGAACCCCTTGAGCGTGCGCAGGACCGGCTGAAAGGTGCCGCAGAAGCCCAGCAGGTCGGGGTCGAGGGCGTTCTTCTGCTGGAGCACCGCCAGCATCGCCTGGAAGTCGCGGTCGCCGTCGCCGTAGAGCTTGGCGTAGGCTTCGCCGAGCCCCTGGGCCGCGGTGGTGTCGGCCTTGTCGAGCGCCGGCAGGGCGGCGTGGCTGTCGGCGGTGACGAGGGTGACCAGGTCGTCGAGCTGAAGCTCGCGGGCGCTCACGGCGTCGGCGTAGGCGAAGCCGAGGGTGCCCGTGGCGCGGCCGGCGACGACCATCGCATAGCCGCGGCAGGTGATCCCGAGGCGGCGGAAGGCGACCTCGGCGAAGCGCACGCGGGGGCGGTCGGCGGGCGCCTCGAGACGCACCACGCGCCACGCCGAGAGCCCCTGCGCACATGCCTCGAGCGTGGTCTTGAGCAGCTCGTCGGCGGTGACTTCGCGGGCCAGGGGGCGGAAGCGGAGGGTCAGCGTGCCGTAGAGGTCCTGCCGCGGGTCGCGCTGGGCGCGGAGGCCGTCGGGGAGCGGCTGGAGCGTCCAGTCGGCGGGGAGACGGAGGGTGATGGGCTGGTCGCCGGCCTGGTAGTCGTGGGGGGCCAGGGGCGGCAGGATGGCGCCCGCCAGGTTGGCGCAGAGCAGCACCAGGGCGGCCGCGCAGCCCGTCCGCAATCCGCCGCATGTCGGCATCGCGTCCCTCCAACGGCCGCGCGCCGCGGCCGTTGGAGGACCCGACGACCGACCCTGGCGCCGCGTTCCCGAGCGCCTAGTTGAAGCGCTGCCGCAGGTTGCGATCGCGCAGCACACTGATGCTGTAGAGCGGCATGCCCAGCCGGAGCAGGGCGCCGTAGGGGCTGATCTGCCCGAAGAGGAGCACCTGCAAGACGCCGAGCACGTCGAGCACGGCGATCTGGAGCGCGCGCTGGCGGCCCCACTCGGACATCTGCCACAGCCCGTAGGCGGTGACGAAGTGGGAGGCGCCGAACCAGACCAGGAACCAGCGCATGAACCCGCTCGGCATGTCCGCCGCCTGGACCAGCCAGATCAGCCCCGTGAGCACCTGGAACGCGGCCGTGTAGAGCACTGCCGGCGGTCGCTGCGCGGTCATGGCCACTCCTCACACCCGGGGCGGATTATAGCCACCGTGAGATGGTGGTGTCAACGCGAGCCCGCGGCGCGCTATGATAGGGAGAGACGAGGGACTAGGTATGCGCGGCTGTCTGGTCGGGTTCCTGGGCGCGGTGGCGGCGTTCTTCTTCGCCTGCGCGGTGAGCGCCGGTGCTGAGGCCGGCTTGGGCACCGCGTTGATCATCCTCGTTTGGGGTCTGATCCCCGCCATCGCTGCGGCTCAGATCTACCGTTCGGGGCGCCGCGAGACGGCCGCCGTGAGGGAAGCCCGCGAGGCCGCCCTGGAGCGCCGGGCGCTCGAGGTGGCGGCGGGCAACCACGGCGTCGTCACGCCCTCTACGCTCGCCCTGGGTGCCCGCGGCGTGACCATCGCCGCGGCCAAGAAGCTGCTCGACCGGCTGGCCGTGGACGGGTTCTGCACGGTGGATTCCGACGACGCCGGGCGGCTGCTGTACCGCTTCGCCGTGGGCGGCGAGGCGGCCGAGGAGGAGCTGTCGCCCGAGGAGTGGGTCGCCCGCATGAGCCGGCAGAGGATGAGCGGCGCGCCGCCCGCCACGCGCGGCGTGAGCGCCGAGGAGTAGCCGCCGATGCCCGACCTGCCCGCCCTGGTGGACGTGGCCGTCAGCCGGACGGCCGCGACGTGCACGCTGACCTGGGCCGATGGCCTGAAGCAGCCGGTGGCCCTGGCCGACCTGCGCCGGCTGTGCCCCTGCGCCACCTGCAACGAGCAGCGTGAGCAGCGCCAGGGCAATGCGCTGATGGTCATCAGCGGGCCGCTGCCGAGCGCCGAGCTCGACAGCCTCGAGCCGGTGGGCGGCTACGCGGTGCGGTTTCACTGGGCCGACGGGCACGACACGGGGATCTACAGCTTCGGTTTCCTGCGGGAGCTCTGCGAGCAGGCGCAACGGCGCTGACCGGCCGCGCTGGTGCGGCGGAGTTGGGTCGACGATGAACGCCAGCCGACTGATGTGGACGACGGCGGTGGTGATGGTGGCGATGTGGTGCGTGGGCTTCGTCGCCGGCGCCGGGATGTGGATCCACGCGCTGGCTCTGACGGGCGCGCTGCTGATGGGGTTCGACCTGTTGGTGGCGCGGCGCGAGAACGGCCCACGCGGGCGCTTCCGGACGCCGCCCTCAGCCGGTCCCCCCCGCCGGGGGGCCGGCCGGCGGTGACGGCGCGGCGGGAGGAGGAGGAGCCGGCGCGGGTGCGGCTTCGCCCCCGGGCACGGCCGGCGGCTTGCCCGGCTCGTTGGGGTTCTTCTCTTCCTCCTCCAGGTTGATCACCAGCTCGCTGAAGTTGTAGCCGTCGAGCATCTCCTTGTCGACGTAGATGCGCAGCACCTCGGCCTGCAGACGCTGGCCCTTGTCGTCCTCGGCCTGCACGCCGCCGGTGAGGTCCAGCACGTCGCCGGTCTCGCTCTGGTCCTTCGCGAAATCGTAGAACGTGGCTTTGCCCGCGGTGCCCTTGCGGGTCTTCTGCTCGAAGTGGATCACCTGGTTGGGGTCGAGCGGCTGCGCCACGGCCTTGCGATCGCCCTTGCGGTACCAGTAAGTCAGCCGGTCGCAGGTCAGGGTGGTCTTCTCGTGCTTGGCCTGCTCCACCTCGTCGCCGCCTTCCTTGGCGGCCTCCTGGGGCTGGTGCACCACCACCACGTGGCCGTCCACCACGGCGCGCTTCTCCTTGGTGAAGACATAGGCGATGTCGCCGGTGAGCACGTTCTCCGGGTTCGGGATGGTGGACTTCCCGTCTTTGTCGACGATCTTGCCGGTCTCGATGCGCAGGTCGCCGGTGACGGTGGCGATGCCGGTGGCCTCGCCGGAGTAGTCGAGGGCGGTGCAGTAGACGATCACCTCGTCGTCGGGGATCACCATCTGAATCTTGCCGCGGGCGACGACACTGCGGTCGGGGCCGGACTTGAGCCGGCTGCCGGGCTCGAGGGCGTGGATGAAGGCGCGCTTGCGCTCCGGCGGCGGCGCCGGCGGCGCGATGCTGGCGGGCTCCTTGGGCGTCTCGCCGGGGGCGGGCGGCTTGCCGGGGATGGGCTTGTCGTCCGGCGCCGGAGCGCCGCCGACCGGCTTGTCGCCGTCGGCCTTGGGCGGCGCCGGCTCGGCGGCCGGGAGCGCAGCGGCCGGCAAGAGGATCAGCAGCCAGGCCGCCGGGCACCCGGTTCGGCTTCGCATCCAGCTCATCAGCGCTCCTCATCCAGCCACAGCGCGGCCCACGCCGGCGTCTCGATGGTCACCGTGTCGTTCCGCCAATCGTACAACAACCGCTGGCAGGCCGCACGCTCGCCTTCGTCGTCGGCCAGCCGCACACGGCCGGCGAGCATCAGCTCCTCGCGCTCGTGGTCGAGCACCAGCCGGTCGGCACTGCCGTGGCGGTGGGTCTGCGTGAACCGCACCGGGCCCGCCGCGTCCGACTGCCGGCCGCCGGCGGCGAAGCGGTGCCGAAGGCGGGTGCAGAACACCGTCACCGGCTCACCGCGCGCCTTCGCCACGCGGTCCGCGCCGGGCGGCGCCGGGTTGCGCGGGCGGGCGCCCAGCCGCACGGCGCCCTCCACCACGGCGTTCTCGGCCTCCAGGTCCACCCGCACGCGCCGGCCGCGGAGCGTGCCTTCCGCGAAGCGCACCACCACGCCGCCGTCGGCCCGGGCCGCGCGCCGCCCGGCGGCGTAGGTGTAGGTCAGCCCTGGCGCCTCGAGGCTGGTGGGTTGCCCGCCGGCGTCGAGATGCCGCAGCTCCACCGGCCCGGCGAAGCGTGCCGTCCGGCCGCCCGTGTCCACCGTCACGCCGGGCGCCCGCACCACGTTGTCCGGATCGCTGAGGAACAGGTTCCCGGAGGCCTCCACGGTGCCCTGCTCGGCGCCCGACCAGACTGCCTTGTCACAGCGTACCACGGCTCGATCCTGCGGCAGCGCCACGGCCACCTCGCGCTCGAGGAGGGCGCCGCCGGTGCGCTGGTTGTACCCGATCGTCCCACCGGCGCCGACCCCGATGACCACCGTCTTGGGCTGCGCCGCGCCGCCCGCGGCGGCCGGCACGTCGGCCTCCACGCTGAGCGAGGCGGGCCCCTTGAGCTGCAACCGTCCCTCCTTCAAACGTCCGGCGGCGGCGGCGGCTTCGAGCCGATTTCGGGCTTGCGCGCCGGTCAGCGGGTCGGGCAGCTCGAGCCGCCCATCGCGCGGCCAGAGGAACAGCCGGGCAGTGGCCAGCCAGCCGGCGGGCGCCTTGGGGTGCGCCGGATCTCGCCATTCGAGGCGGCCCACGCGGGGCACCACCAGCTTGCCCTCCGCCTCGTACCAGTAGGCCTGGTCGGCCTCGAAGCGCAGGCCGCGCGGGGAGACGATGACGAGGTGCCCGGCGGCGTTCAGGTCGTGGGTGCGGGCGTCGAAGCGGGCCCGGTCGGCGCGCAGGTGAGCTTCCACCAGGCCGTGGTTGAGGTACTGCCCGTGGCGGAGGTCCTGGATCAGGTAGTCTCCGGAGTCGAGGACCTCGATGCGCGCGGCGTCGATCTGCCAGGTGACCTCGCCGCTGCGGTTGCGGATCCGCTCGAGGTGGTTCTCGAACACCGCGGGCGCGGGGTGGCTGGCGGAGGGCGCGTCGGCGGCGCCCTCCTGGGCCGCGTGCTGGGTCTCGAACCAGACCAGGGCCAGGAGCAGCGGCCCGAGACTAGCGGTGAAGGTCAGCGACCAGGCGCGCGGCCTCATGGACAGCTCCGGCCGGCGGGCGGAGGACCGGCACGCGGTCGGTCCGCCGCCCGCACGGGCCGGTCCCTACAGATTATCGAAGTCGGGCGGAGGAGGCGGGTCGGCGGGATTGATCACGCCGCCGCTGGCCTGCATCGCCACGTTGTAGGTGGTCGTCTGGCCGGCCGTGACGACACAGCTCGGGTTGGCGCCACCCGACGCGAAGTCGTTGAAGCCCGTCGCGGTGACGCGCAGGTTCACCGTGCCGAACGGCACATTGGCGAGAGTGTAGCTGCCGTCAGCCGCCGTGCTGGTGGTCTGGGAGCCCGCCGTGACGGTGGCGTTGTTGATGGGCTGGACCGGGTTGCTGTTGGCGACGGTCACCCGCCCCGACACCGTGCCCGTGCCGCCGCCGCCACCACCCCCGCCACCGCCGCCGCCACCACCACCGCCGTCGCCACCGCCGCTGCAGCCCACGAACAGGGCCAGGGCGACGAGGCAGCCGGCATACTTCATCATGCGCCGTAGACGAGCGCCGAAGCCGTTCCGCATCGAGCTTCCTCCAGGGCGTGCGTCGAAGCACCAGCCGGTCGATCCCGGACCCCGCGGCGGGCGACCGCGAGCCAAGTCTTCCCGGCCGTTCATTCTACCACAAGCGCTGCTCCGCTGTCACGACCGCGACCGGAACCCGGTCCGCACGTCAGTTCAGGTTCGGGAATCCGGGCGGCCTGGCGAACAGCACCACGTCGTGCACGGTGGTCGTGCCGGCCGCGATGGTGACCGTGCCCGAGTTGTCGCTGAACCCGGCCGCGGTCACTCCCACGGGCACGTCCCCCACGGCCAGGCTGGCCACGCTGTAGGTACCGGCAGCGCTCGTCGTGGTGGTCCGGCCGCCCACCGTCACCAACGCATTGGCGATGGCCTGCTGCGTGCCGAACACGGTCACCCTGCCTGCCAGCGTGCCGGTGGTCACCAGCGGGATCACTCCCCCGCCACCCGGCCCACCGTTGTTGCCGCTGCAGCCCAGCAGCGGCGCCAGGGCGAGCAGACACCCGGAATACCTCAGCAGGCGCCGGACCCGCGCGCCGTAGCCGTACTGCATGTCGTCTTCTCCTGGGCGTCCGTCCGGTCCGTCGGGCGTGCCTTCCGCGGCGGGCTCCCGCCTGCACGCCTCCCCGGCGCCGCATTCTAGCACACGCCCGCTTCTGTTTCCAATCCCTTGCTCAGACAACCTCACTGGCTCACCAGCGTCAGGTCCACCACCAACTGCGCATCCTGCGAGGGCAGCACCACGCCGCCCCGCGCCGCGCTGGCGTTGCCCTGCGCCGCCTCGAACCGGTACGTGCCCGCCGGGAGGAAGAAGCTGAACTTGCCGTCGGCGGCGCTGACCGTCTGGTCCACCACGCTGCCGTCGCTCTCCAGCTTCACCGTGACGGTCACCCCGCCCACGGGCCCGTTGCTGTCGCGCACCGTCCCGTTGACGTTGGTCGGCAGGCCGGTGGGCGGCGTGAGCTGGGCCACCACCAGGATGGGCAGGGTCGCGGTCTGCCCCTGGGCCTGCGCGCGCAGGGTGCCCACCTGTCCCTCCGCGCCGGCGGTGAAGACCCCGCCCGCGGGCGTGACGGTCCCCACGGCGGCGGGCGACACGTCCCAGGCGGCCGGCACCTCGGTGGTGTTGCCGTGCGCATCGCTGACGAAGGCGCGGAACCGCCGCGTGGTGCCCGCCTCCACCTGCACCGGATTGCCCAGCGGCCGGATGCTCAATCCGGTCACCGAGCCCACCACGGTGACCTGTGCGCCGGCCACGTCGGCGCCGCCGATGCGCGCCTGCACCGCGCCCACCCCGGCGGTGGCGGCGTGGAACGTGCCGTCTTTGTCGATGGTGCCCACGCCGCCGATCACCCGCCAGTCGACCAGGAAGCCGAGGATGGGCTGCTCGAGGAAGTCCACCGGTTCGGCGCTGAACTGGGCGGTCTGGCCGGCCAGGAGCGATAGCTCTGACGGCGAGACGGTGGCCCGCAGCACCGGCGGCACGATCATGATGGGTACCACCGCGCTGAGCGGGGCGGTGGTCTCGGTCACCCGCACCGAGCCCTGCAGCCCCACTTCGGCCGTGGCCGGGGCCGTGAACACGCCGCTCGGATCCACCGAGCCGAACCGCGCCGCCACCTCGGCGGCCGTGGCCCGCCCCAGCGCCTGCGGCGCCACCACCAGGTAGCTGAACCGCGGGCTGGACACGTTCGTGGTGGAGGCGGTCAGGGCCAGGCTGGAGTCGGGCTCCACCGACGCCTGGTTCGGCACCACCGTGAGTGTCTTGCTGGCTCCGCCGCCACCGCCGCCGTTGTTGTTGTTGCCGCCACCGCCGCCTCCACCACCGCCGCCGCTGCAGGCGGCCAGCCCGAGGGCGGCGGTGAGGAAGAAGGCGGTCGCGGTCCTGCGCTGCAGCTTCATGGGGTCACCGCTCCACCAGCACCAGCCGCGTGGCCCGCACCTGCCGGCCGTCCGCGCTGGTCGCGATCATCTCGATGCGGTACAGACCGTTGGGGAGCGGCCGGCCCTGGCCGTCGGTGGGCGTGAACGCCACCTGATCGTTGCCGCCCGGCGCCGCGCGCCCGCTGGTCAGCGAGCGCAGCACCTGCCCGGTGGGACTGGTCAGGCGCACCGTCACCTCCGCCGGCCCCGTGAGGGTGTAGCTCACCGACCCGCCGCCGCGCGTCTGAACCACGTCCAGCCGGGCGATCTGAAGGGCGTTGGTCGAGGCGCGCTGGGCGGTGAGCCGCAGCCGGCGCGTGCCGTCGGCGTCGAGTTGGCAGCGGTACGACCCGGCGGAGCGCAGCCAGCGCGCCTGCCCGCTCTCGAGGTCGGTCAGGACCAGGCCCACGTCGGCCGGCACCGCGCTCAGATCGGGCCAGCTCAGGGTCACGTCGCTCGCGCCGCCGGTGCTCTCGACGAGCAGGTCCCAGGTCTTGGCCCGGCCGTCGGCCTCGCGGATGTCGGCGGCGGCCCGCCCGTCGCCGGGCCAGCCGACGTGCGGCACGCTGAGCGAGACCGCCGGCCCGAAGGGCGGCGGCTTGGGCATGTCCTGGGGCGTGAACTCGTCGCCGGCGCCGGGCGCGACCCCGACCAGCGTGGCCGCGTCGCGCCGGCCGCCGGAGTCCGCCACCAGCCTGAGCCGCCAGTCGCGCGCGGAGCCGGCGTGCCGCGCCGGCCGCGCGCGCGCGCCGGCTCCCACCTGGTTGGGGAAGATGATCGTCACCCCGGGATCCGTCAGGACGTCGATCCAGAACCCCTCGAAGGGCGTCAGGACGGCGTCCGGGTCGAGGATCTGGTAGCCGCCGGAGGCGGTGTCGTAGCGGAAGATGCCGCTCGAGACGAGGCCTTGCGCCTGGGCGTCGGCGAGCGTCAGCGGAGCCTGCCCGTCCACCGCCTGCACCTGCAGCGTGCTGAGCCGCAGGTTGAGGTCGGAGAACGGGTTGCCGAACTGCTGCCAGCCGGGCGGGAAGAACTGCCGGAAGGGCCGGTCGCGGTTGGCGGTGACGCCCTGGAAGTCGAGGGTCAGGGCGGATCTTGCCTTGACCCAGTAGGCGTAGCCCGGCCGGAACGCCGGCACGTCGGGGAAGAGCCGGTAGATGCTGCCGCGCCGGTAGCTCTGGAAGGTGGTCACCGCGCCGTCGGCGCGCGCCATGAGGAGCTGGTCGGCAGACACGCCCAACACGCCCGCCTCGTTGCCGCGGCCGGCGAAGGCGGGGATGGTGATCATCCGCAGCCCGGCGGCGACGTTCTGGTGCAGCGCCTGGAAGGTCTCGGGCGGCGTGTCGAGGATCAGCACGGCCTGCCCCTGGGCCACGTCCACACCGCTGCCGTTGGGTCCCAGGAACATCACGTTGCGGACGATGGCGTCGCCCTGCGAGCCACCGCTGGTGTCGGGCGTCCAGGTCAGGGTCGCCCGCGCCGGGACCGGGAGCCCGCCGGGCACCTTGACCTTGAAGGCCCCCTGGATCACCTGCGCCTGGAGCGGCGCCTTGCCCTCGATGGCGATGTCGAGCGTGCCCTGGAAGCCGTTGGTAACCAGCCCGGCCAGGTGGTTGACCGCCGCCGTATCGTCGAGCACCACGTCGTTGGGGTACCAGATCAGCCGCTGCAGGCCGTTGACGCTGACGAGCACCTCGATCCGCTGCATCTGCACCTGCTGGTCGCCGGCGATGTTGAAGAAGAGCGGGTCGACGCTGCCCAGCCCGGCGGTGTTGCCGGCCTCGCCGATGCCGGTGTGGAGCGCGCCCGGCCCGTTGGCGCCCTCCACGGCGTTGTTCAGCGACACGCCGTCGTAGGCGGTGTAGTCGATGTCCGCCTGCCCGCCCAGCGGCAGCTCCTCGTTCGCGCTGCTGACCTGGAAGTGGTAGATGTTCATCGGCAGCGAGTTGTTGGGCTGGTTGAAGCTGTCGAAGTCCTTCTGCGGGTGGTTGAAGACGTACAGCTTGGCGCCCGGCACCACCGCCGTGTCGAAGACGTACTGCCGCCGGTACCAGTCGTCGAAGCCGAAGCCCTCGACCTGCGGCACCGCGGCGCGGATCAGGCTGCGCAGGATCGGCACGTTGCCCCGCAGGCCGCCGTTGAAGCGGCTGTAGTAGGCCTGGTTGAAGGTCTTGAAGACATCGGGATTCTCGGCGTAGACCTTCAGCCAGGCGCACTGCGCCAGGCTGGCGCGGACCACGCCGAGCGCTTCGCGCATCACCCGCGCGTCGTTGGACTGCCCGGTGCCGAGGTAGCTTGAGCTCTCGGGCCGCGCCTGCGAGATCACGAGCAGTTGCGCGGCGCGGGCCAGGCCGTCCTCCCAGACTTCGTAGAACAGGAACGTGTCGTCGTGGTAGGCCTTGAGGACCGTCAGCGTGAGGACGTAGAGGTCGTAGGGGTCCACAGGCGACTGGGTGACGTCGTCGAAGTCGACGTCGAACAGGAGCTCCTGGCGGATCTCGTTGTTGGTGGAGTCGTACTCGGCCATGTTCAGCCCGGAGAGGCTGGTGTCGTGGACCACCTTGACGGTGTTGTTGTAGGCGGGCGGCCCGTAGACGCGGAGGCAGACGGCCTCGATGTCGGTGAGGAACTGGCTGAGCGCCTGCTGCTGAGTGGCCGACCAGGGGTGCGCGGTGGGGTCGCCGGCGGGCGGGGTGAAGTCGAAGGTGAGGCGGTTGTTGGGGTTGCCCAGCGTGCCGGCCTGGCGGCCGCCGTCCAGGTTGGGGAGCACGAGGCGGCCGTTCTGGCGCATCACCGCGGTGGGCGCGAGGGCGGGGAACTGCTGGTTGGCGGGCAGGAGATGGTGGTCCTGGAGCATCTTGAACCAGGGCGGCGGCTCGCGGCGGAGGCGGGCGCGGCTGCCGGCTCCGGGCCGCCGGGCGACGCGCTCGGCGGGATCGGCGGGGTTGTTCATGTCCACCACGAGCCCGCCCATGGGGCCGTCGGCGACGGTCTCCCAGCGCTGGTTGACCACATTGCGGTAGCCGTTCTCGGCGGGCGCGGGCAGCGCCAAGAGCACCGCGCCGAGGGCCACCATCACCGCCTGTCCGCCTCTCATGCTTGCCGCTCCACGGCCCGCGTCCTGATCCGGCGCGCCGGATGCCCCTACCCAACGCAGCCGGCCGCGGGCTTCTTCAATGCTGCGGGAGGCGCGAGTGTAGCACAGGTCAGCGGCGGGTTTGTCCTACAATGGTCCAGCGGAGTCAGCCTTGCCCACTCGCGCCCTGCTCCTGGCGGCGCACGGCAGCCTCGAGAACCCGGCCAGCGGCCTGGCCGCGCGGCGCCACGTCCAGGCTCTCCGCGCGCGCGGGCTGTTCCACCAGGTCGCCGCCGCGTTCTGGAAGGAGTTCCCCAGCCTCCGCGAGGCGGCGTATGAGATCGTCTGCGACGACGTCTACGTGGTGCCGCTGTTCATGGCCGAGGGCTACTTCACCAGCCGCGTCGTGCCGCGCGAGCTGGGCCTGGAGGGTCCGCTGACGCTGCGCGGCGGGCAGCGCTGGCACTACACGCCGGCCGTGGGGGCCGACCCGCGCCTGGCGGAGGTGATCGCCGGCCGCGCCCGCTCCGCCCTGGCCGCCGGCGGGGTCAACGGCGACTCCGCCGGGCTGCTGGTGGTGGGCCACGGCACCGTGCAGAACCCGCGCTCGAAGACCACTGTCTTGGCGCACGCCGAGGCGCTGCGCGCGGGCGGCGGGTTCGGCTGGGTCGGCACGGCCTGGCTCGAGGAGCAGCCGGGCGTGGTGGCGGCGATCGGCGCGGCGGCGGCCGACGACGTGGCCGTGGTGCCGCTGTTCGTCGCCGACGGGAAGCACACCGACGAGGACATGCCGCGCGATCTGGGGCTCGAACGGCTGGTCGGGGGCGGCTGGCGGCTGCCCGGACAGGCGGCCGGCAAGCGCGTCTGGTACACCTCCGCGGTGGGCACCGACCCGGCGATGGCCGACGTGGTCCTGTCGCTGGCCGCCGCCGCCGGGGCGGAGCTCGAGCCGGTGGAGCCGGGGTTCCGGCCGGTGTGGGCGAGCGCCTGGCTGGCGGAGCTGGCCGGCCGCGGCGGGCGGCTCGAGTGGCTCGAGGCCGCGGTGGAGCCCGATCCGCCCGGGCGTTGGCGGCTCCACCACCGCGCGGACCCCGGCTCGGCGGAGGAGGCGGATCTGCTGGCGCTGGCCCGGTCCGATGCCGCCGGGAGCTATCGCGAGCTCCCCTTCGCCCCCTCGCTGCGGCGCGGCTGGGTGGCGGCCGGGCTCTCGGCCGACGCGCTGGTGGAGGCGGTGGAGACGCTCTATCCGGGCTCCATCGCCGCCTGGTGGGCCGAGCGCGAAGAGCGGCTGACGGTCACGCCCTGGCGGGAGGTGGCAGGCCGGCAGACCGGGCACCTGGGGCTGGTCAAGCGGCTCCCGCCCGACGCCCTGACCGGGCTGCTCCACGACTGCTGCGACAAGGGCTGCCTCCGGCGGCGGCGCTGGGGAGCCGAGACGGAGGTGGAGCTGCGCGGCGGGCCCGTGCCGTGCGGTGAGGCCTGTAGCTGGTTCCTCACGCTCGCCCGGCGGGAGATCGGGC
>JACPDV010000372.1 GCA_016183835.1 Armatimonadota bacterium | reverse complement strand
GACGACCTGGAGCTGGTGCCCTCGGAACCGGGCCAGACCGAGTTCGACGGCACGATGGTCCAGCCGGCGCGCGGCCCGGCCCGCGGCGGGCTGCTCCGCCTGGCGGCGCCGGGCGGGCCCGGCCTCGCCTTTGACGGCAGCGGCCGGATCGCTCGACTCTCGGTCGGCGGACGGCCGGTGTTCGACGGCGGCGGACGGGTCGAGGCGCTCTCCGGCGTGCTCCTCTACGACCACCGCAGCGACGACCATCCGCGCCCGGTGGGCGGCAAGCTGACCCGCGCCGACGGCGGCCTGACCCAGACCGCGGCCCTCGGAAACGGGCTGCGCGTGTCCGCGCGCTACCGCACCAGCCGCGGGCGCCTCGACGGCCGGATCTACGTCCGCGACACCCAGCCCGCTGACCGGCCGCTCACGCTCTATTTCGCCGTGCCGCTCGACGCCCTTGGCTGGACCTGGTGGGACGACATCCGCACCGCGAAGACCATCGCTGGCAACGGCGACTTCGGCGCCCCGCTGCGGCTCCCCGCCGGTCTGCGCTACTCGCCCTACCCCTTCGCCTGCCTGGGCGACGAGCAGACCGCGCTGTGCCTCGCCGTGCCGCTCCACCAGCCGCGGGTGCAGCGCTTCGCCTACGACCCGCGCTGCAAGCTGCTCTACATCGCCTGGGACTTCTGCCTCACTCCGGCGGCGACGAAGCAGAAGCAGACCGCCGACTTCGCCTTCTCCCTCTTCCCGGCGGACCCGCGCTGGGGCTTCCGCTCGGCCACGGACAGGTATTACGCCGCCTGGCCCGCTGACTTCGCCAAGCGCGTGAAGCAGGAGGGCGGCTGGGGCTGCTGGGGCACCTACGCGCACAACCCGAACCTGGCCGACCTGGGCTTCCAGTTCCACTGGGGCCCGGATTCGCGCGGGGCGAAGGACGCCGCGGAGCCGGTCCGCTTCGACAACGAGCACGGCATCTACTCGCTGCCCTACATCGAGTGGACCAACCTGCACGTCAGCATGGAGGGCTACGAGAACGCCACCGCGAAGGACATCCTCGCCCGCCTGGAGTGGCTGGCCGATCCCAAGCGCACCGAGTCGGCCCGCAAGCTGAGCTACCTCTTCCCCTACGACGACCGCCTCGGACCGGACCTGGACGGCTGGATGCGCCGGGTCGCCCGCGCCTGGCTCAACTCCGTGCTGCTCGACACCGCCGGCAACCCGCTCGGCCGCGCCGACAAGTCCGAGTTCAGCATCTACGCCGCCAAGTACATCCCCATCAACGCCGACCCGGACATCNNNNCCCGGACATCCCCGGCGGCGCCGGAGACCTGTTCCTCCACCAGTTCCGGCCGGCCATCGAGAAGTGGTACACCGACCAGGGCCTGCACATCGACGGCTTCGGCTGGGACAACTTCTACGTCTCCGGCAGCTCCCTCGACTTCCGCCGCGAGCACTTCGCCGCCGCCGACCAGCCGCTCCTCTTCGACGCTGGCTCTCTGCGGCCCGGCATCCTCAAGGACTTGAGCACCTACGAGCTGCAAAGCGTGGTGGTCGAGGATCTCCGCCGGCAGGGCCGTTATCTGATCGCCAACCAGGGCAACATCTCACCGGTCGCCGCCACGCTGCCGCTGCTGGACATCTTCGGCTACGAGTGGAACATCGAGAACACCGGCACCTACGCGCGCACCCTCGCCCACCACACGCCGCGGCGCACTACCTCGAGCCGTTCGTCCGCGAACACCTGCTCTACGGCCTCTGGCCGGGCGGCTACTTCACCACCGACAGCCCCGACTACCTCGCCCTGATGCGCCGCGTGGTGCCGCTGGTCCGGCGCGAGTGCGAGCTGGGCTGGGAGCCGATCACCTTCGCCCGCGCCGACCGGCAGGAGGTGCAGGTGGAGCGGTTCGGCGGTGAAGGCAGGCCCCTGCTGTTCAGCCTGAAGAACGGGGGCAAGGAGAGCGTCTCCGCGGTGGTAACAGTGGACGCGACGGCGTTCGGCCCTCACCCCATCCCTCTCCCGGGGGGAGAGGGGGCCGGAGAGGTGGTCAAAGAGCTGTATGCAGGTCAGCCGTTGGAGGTCGTCGCCGGGCCGCCGCTGAGCTGCTCGCTCGAGCTGGCCGCCGGGCAGGTGTACGTCGTTGCTGTCGGGACGGGTGGAGGGGATCGATGAGGCGAGAAGCAGCTCTACTTGCCGTCTGCCTGGCGCCCTCACTGGCCGGGGCGATCGTCGTCCTGCCCATCGTGCGCGCGACGTTCACGGTCACCCTCAACGCGGGCGCTCAGGAGCGCCTGGACACGCCGGTGTCGGTGCCCATCCTGGTGCCCAGGGAGCTGGCCGAGGCGCGGGAAGTGGTGATCGACGCGGGCCGCGAGCTGCCGTTGACGGGGCAGCTCACGCCGCTGGGTCTCGGCTCGCCGGGCACTGTGTACGTGGTGCAGGACACGGTGCCGCGCGAGCTGCACCTGGTCGTGCCCCGGCTGGCCGCCGGCGAGAAGCTCACACTCACCGTCCACCTGGACCGGCGCCCACCCGCCGAGCTGCCCACCATGCGCTGGGAGGACACGCCCGACAAGGAAGTGATCCTCACCCGCGACGGCAGGCCGGTGCTCGCCTACGAGTACGCGCCGCTCGACGAATCCACCCGGCAGGCGCGCGAGCTGACCTACAAGGTCTACCACCAGCTCTACAGCCCGGACGGCTCGCGGCTGGTGACCAAGGGGCCGGGCGGCCTGTACACGCATCACCGCGGCATCCTCTACGGCTTCAACCAGGTGACCTATGGCGACGGCAAGAAGGTCGACATCTGGCACTGCCCCGTCGCCTACCAGGCCCACGCCGCGTTCGAGGAGCAGCTTGCCGGCCCGCTCCTCGCGCGCCAGCGGGTGCGCATCGAGTGGCACGGCGTGGGCAAGGAAGTCTTCGCGGTGGAGCGGCGCGAGGTGACCGTCTACCCGCTGCCGCGCGGCACACTGGTGGAGTGGCGGTCGGCGCTCCGCACGGCGGGCGAGGTGGTCAAGCTCGACGGCGATCCGCAGCACGCCGGGTTCCACTTCCGCGCCGCGCAGGAGGTGGCCGAGCAGACCAAGGGGCAGACCTACTACCTCCGCCCCGATGGCCCGGGGAAGCCCGGTGAGACCCGCAACTGGCCGGCGCAGAAGGGCCACGTCAACCTGCCGTGGGACGCGATGAGCTTCGTCCTCGGCGGGCAGCGCTACACCGTGGCCTACCTGGACCGGCCCGACAACCCGAAGGAGGCCCGCTTCAGCGAGCGCGACTACGGGCGGTTCGGCTCCTACTTCGCCCACACCCTCGACGCGGAGCACCCAGTGCTGTGGGTGGGGTACCGGCTGTGGCTGCAGGCGGGCGAGATGACCGGCGCGGATGTCGCGCGGCTGAACGGCGACTGGGTCGCGCCGCCGGGTGCGGAGGTGACTGCCCCCGGCGGGTGAATCCGGCGGGCCGAGAGGGCTGTCATGACAGAGCGCCCCGGGCCGGCGAGGTCACGTCCATCGGGGGTGCTGCTCCTGCTGCTCGCCTACGCGCTGTTCGCCGTCTGCTGGACCTACCAGGCGCCGCGCTGGTCGTCCAACGACTTCAACATCCTCGCCATCCTGTTGATCACGCTCGCCACCGTCCTCGCCGCCGTCGCACGGCCGTCCGCTTCACCCGCGTTCCCCGCCTTGCCCGAGGCGCTGCTCGGCTTCCTGGTCGCGCAGCGCATCTTCCAGCAGCTCTCGCGCGCGCTGTGGAGCAGTGTCGGCGGCCTGGCCTGGGCGCCGGTGGGCAGCTTCACCTACTACCACGGCTTCCACCAGGTCAGTCAGTTCGACGCCGAGCAGATCCTGCTCTTCCTGGTCTTCGTCAACCTGGCGTGGAAGGGCACCAAGCCCGCCGCGGCCGCCGCCATCTTCGTCGCCGGCGCCATGGCGGTGCAAGGCATGTACTACGTCATCGCGCTCCACCCGCAGCCGCACATGGACGTGTGGTACATGCTCAAGGGCGGCGCGCAACGGCTGATGGCCGGCGGCAATCCATACACCGGGGTCTACCGGATGCCCTGGCTTCCCCCGGTGCACAAGGAGGTCGGGCTGCAATGGCCGTGGTTCCCCTACTGGCCCGGTACGCTGATCCCGTGCATCGTGGGCCTGCTGGGGCTCGACGACGTGCGCTGGGGCACGGCCTGGTCCACGCTGGCGGCCGGTGGCTGCGCGGCGCTGCTGGTCCTGACCTGCGGGGCGGGCGTGGAGCGGCGGCGGGCGCGGCGGCTGGCGGCGCTGGCGGCGGCGGTGTTCGTGCTCGCGCCGGAAGTGGTCTCGATGTGGGCCTGGGCCTGGACCGAGCCGTTCCTGGTGGGGCTCTGCGCCGGGTTCGCGCTGGCCTGGCGGAACGGACGGCGCGGGCTGGCAGGGGTGCTGTTCGGCCTGCTGATCGCTTCCAAGCAGCACGCGGTCGTGTTCCTCCTGCCGGCGCTGATGATGACCCGCGATCGGCGCTTCTGGATCGCCGCGGGGCTGACGGCGCTGGCCGTCCTGCTGCCTTTCATCGCCGCCAACCCGCGCGAGTTCTACACCGACACGGTGTGGTTCCCGCTCAGCCTGCCTTGGCGGCCCGAGGGGCTGACGCTCGACGATCTGTGCAGCCGGTTCGGCTTCCACCTGCCGGGTTTTGTCGCTCCCGTGGCGCTGCTCACGGCGCTGTGGGTGATGCTCCGCCGCAGGCCGTTCGGGCTGCCCGAGTGCCTGCAGTGGTGCGGGGTGCTGCTCTCTCTGGCCTTCCTCTTCGCCAAGTGCGCGTACCGCAACTACTTCCACCTCGTCGGCGCGCTCTGGGTCCTGGCGCTCCTGGCAGCGTGGCTCGAGAGCCAGGACGGCGAGACGGCCGATGAGCGAGGTTAGTCCGCCCGGACGCTCCGCCGCCGGCCTGCTGCTCCTCGCCTACGCCCTGCCGGCGGTCGCCTGGAGCTACATCGGGCCGCTCTGGTGGCTGTACGAATTCAACATCCTGGCCGTGGTCCTGGTCGCCCTGGCGGTGATCGTGGCCGCCTGGGCCCGCCCCGGCCACGGACGCGCCACGCCGCCGTTGCCGGAGTTGCTCCTCGGCTTCCTGGTCTTCCAGCGCGTCCTCCAGCAGTTGGCGCGGCATCTGTGGGCCGGCACCGGCGGGCTGGCGTGGATGACCTGCCCCGGGTTCATCTACTACCGCGGTTTCGACCAGATCAGCACCTACGACGCCGAGCAGCTCGCTTTCTTCTTCCTCTTCGCCTACCTCGCTTGGAAGGGCGTGCGCTGGAGCTGCCGGGCGGCGCTGGCGGTGCTGGCGCTGATGGCGTGGCAGACCATGTACACGGGGATCGCGCTCCACCCCCGGCCGTTCATCGATGTCTGGGACGTGCTGCAGCAGGGCGCCAGCGGGCTGCTGCACGGCGTCGATCCCTACGCGGCGACGTTCACCACGTGCTACCCCTCGTCCGCTCGGCCGGAGCTGGGCTACCACTCGGTGTGGTACGTCTACGGCCCGGGCACGTTGCTCCCCACCGTGGCCGGCCTCCTCTTCGGCGACGTGCGCTGGGGGCTGGCGCTGTGCTCGGCAGTGGCGGCCGGGTTCGCCGCGGCGCTGCCGTTCACCGCCGGCGAGCGGATCGAGCGGTCGGCGGCATACCGGCTGGCGGCACTGACTGCGGCGGCGATGCTCTTGGCGCCGGAGGCCGCGTCGATCTGGGCGTGGTCGTTCACCGAGCCGGCGCTGGTGCTCTGGCTCGCCGTGCTCGCCTGGGCCTGGCGCACGGACCGGCGCGTGTTGGCGGGAGTCTGCTTCGGCCTGCTCCTGGCCACGAAGCAGTACACCGTGCTGTTCCTGCCGCCGGTGCTCTGCCTCACGCGCGACCGGCGGTTCTGGGTCGCCGCCGGAGTGGCCCTCGTCGCGGTCGTCCTGCCGTTCGTGCTCTGGAATCCGGGGGAGTTCTACGGCGACACGGTGAAGTACCTCTCCCAGATCCCGGGGCGCACCGACTGCGTGTCGTTCCCGGCGCTCACGGCACGGTTCGGCTGGCTGCTGCCGGGCTGGCTGGCGCTCCCGCCGATCCCGATCGGCTGGTGGCTGGCCTGCCGCCGGCGGCCGTTCGGGCTGGCGGACTGCCTGCAATGGTGCGGTATCGTCCTCTGTGCCGAGCTGCTGTTCGCCAAGGCGGCGTTCCGGAACTACTACCATGTGGTCGGGGTGCTGTGGCTCCTGGCGGCGGTGGTGGCGTGGCTGGAGGCGGTGGACGCCGGAGAGCCGTTCCGGCCCCCTCTCCCCCCGGGAGAGGGCGGGGGTGAGGGCCGTCCATAGTGCCGGGACAATGGGTGTGGCGCACCCGCACCGCCCTCACCCCAACCCTCTCCCGGAGGGAGAGGGGGTCAGATCCGGTCCCCACAGCGTCTCCGGGCCACCGCACTCAGATGTACTCCAAGTGGTGGTACGCCCACGGCGTGCAGCGCAGCACCCGCGCCAGCGTCTCCCGCACCTTGTCCCTCGGCGCCGGGCCGTGCGTGGTGATCCGCTCGTCCTCCAGCGCCGCGGCGCCGTCCAGCCGCGAGGTGAGCATCAGGCACAGCTCGCGGTCCTTCATCTCGAGCGTCACCCGTGGCGCGTGGTCGCCCGCGTCCCAGAGCCGGCAGTCCACGGTCGGGGTCCACACGTCGAGGGTCAGATCGCACCCGCCGCGGACCGCCGCGAGGTGGCCGAACAGGCTGGCCGGACGGATGGGGATGGCCATCACCTCCATCCGCCGCGGCCCCTGCACGAACCCGTGAGAGTCGAGGAGTGCCAGGTATGGCGTGTGCATCCCCGTGGGCCAGCACACCGGCCGGCCCTGCTCCGCCGCCAGCGCCAGCACGCCGCCGAGCAGCCGCGTGGCCGCCTGCTCGTCGCCCCCGGCCACGGCGAAGTCGAGCACGTAGCACGACTCGTCGCGGTACCGGCCCGGCTCGCGCACGCCGGTGATGCAGAACCCGACCACCGCACCGCGCTCCCTGAGCAGGTGCAGCCGCCGCTCGGTGCGGATCCGGCCCCAGATGATGGAGTCGATGATCCAGGGGTAGTACGCCTCGTCACGCTCGGGGAACCCGCCGTAGGCCGACCAGTTGCTGTCGTGCAGCCGCGCCAGCTCGGCGGCATGCTTTGCCACGGCGGTGTGCGGGTAGCTCTCGAACCCGGCAGGCACGGTGCCCTCGGGCGTCTCGAGCCGGTGGAAGCTCAGGTGGCAGAGGTCCACGTGGCCGGTCTTGTCGGCGTAGAAGTGGTAGCCGGTGCTCCGCTCGGCTCCGCGGTAGACGCAGAGGAGATCGCAACGGTCGGCGAGGAACTCGCGCGCAGCGCCGATCATCGCGCTGCCGATGCCGCGGCTGCGGAGGTCCTCGCGCGTGCCCACGGCGTTCTCCCAGGCCGTGTCGACCACCACGCCGGGGGCGAGCTTGAGCCGGCGCAGCGAGAGCGGGATGCAGCCCACCATCTCGCCCTCGACGAACGCCACCGAGGCAGTGAAGCGCGGCTCCTTCTCCCACCACTCGAAGGGCAGCGGCCCGAAGATCGTCTCAGTGAAGGCGCACGCCTGCGCCGCCTCCGCGGGCTGCAGCTCGCGGCACTCCAGCTCCATACGGGACTCCAAAAAAGGGGTCAGGCTACTTTTCCGCACGCGGAAAAGTAGCCTGACCCCTTTTCCCGGGAGAATGCCATCGCCGCCGGCCGGCGTCAAGCAGGACTCGGGCGCGGCGGACCGAACTGGGCGTGGCCGTGGAGGGAGCAGTCATGCGCTTGCTGGTCACCGGCGCCGCCGGGACGCTCGGCTCGGCCATCGTGGAACTTGCTCGCGGACGCCATCAGACCGTCGCCTTCGACGTGGTCACCCCGCCCGCCGGCGACCGCATCGTCACCGCCAGCGTCACCGACCGCGACGCCGTGTTCGACGCCGCCGCAGGCTGCGACGCCATCCTCCACACCGCCGGGCTCCACGGCGCCCACGCCCAGACCCATTCCCAGGCCGACTACCTCACCGTCAACGTGATCGGCGTCGATCACCTCTACCAGGCCATGGTCCACCACGGCATCCCGCGGATGGTGCAGTCGAGCACGATGGAGGTCGTCTGCGGGCGGGACTGGATGGCCAATGGCGCCGCCATCCTCGACGAGCGCACCTGCCCGCGGCCTGACTGGATCTACCCGCTGACCAAGCACCTCGCCGAGCAGCTCGCGCCCTTCTACTATGCGCGCAACGGCCTCACCAGCGCCATGCTGCGCTACATGACCATGGATCGCCGGCCGTGGCAGCAACTCGGGCTCGAGCTGTGCGCTCGCACCGTGTGGCGGTTCGACGCCGCCGAGGCCAACCTGCTCGCCGCCGAGTCGCAGCACCTCGGCGTCGAGGTGCTTCACATCGGACCCGACACGCCGCTCACCAACCAGGACATCTGCCAGTCGCGGAGCAGTGTCGAAGCCGTGCTCGAGCGCCACTGGCCGGGCTCCACCGCGGTCCTGGCCAGGCATGACGTCAAGCTGCGCGACTGCCTGTGGCCCGTGGCCCCCATCGACAAGGCCAAACGCCTGCTCGGCTGGCAGCCCGAGGCCACCTTCGCCGGGTACCTGGCGGCGCTGGAGGCGGGAGAGTCCTGATGCCCACCCCCTATCTCGTCCGCTTCCTCGTCGAGCCGCCGCCGCTTGATGGCCGCTGGGACCAGGGGAGCTGGGCCGCCGCCGAGGTGATCGGCCCCTTCCTCCGCCACGACGGCACCACCGCGCGCTACCCCACCGAAGCCCGCCTCGGCTACGACGACGAGTACCTCTACGCCGCCTTCTACTGCCTCGACGACGACATCTGGGGCACCTTCCGCCAACGCGACCAGCCGCTCTACGACGAGGAGGTGGTGGAGGTCTACCTCGACGTCGACGAGGACGGGCGCAACTACTTCGAGTTCGAGCTGAGCCCGCACAACGTGGTCTTCGACTGCATCAACTCCTGGCGCAACAACCGGTGATTGTAGATTTCACCGTTGAACACCAGAACATCGCCGGCCGCCGGATGCATCATGGGTTG
>JACPDV010000371.1 GCA_016183835.1 Armatimonadota bacterium | reverse complement strand
GCCGCAGAACCTGGCCTGGGCGCTCGACCTCGAAGCCGACCGCATGACCGGCCTGGTGATCAACGACGTGGACCTCGACGCGGAGCGCACCATCGTCACCAGCGAGCTGGAGATGGGCGAGAACAACATCCGCCGGATCGTCTACTACCGCCTGTTGGAGACCGCCTTCCTGTGGCACAACTACGGCCATCCCAGCATCGGCGAGCGGAACGACGTGAAGCGGGTGCCGCTCGAGCGGGTCCGGGCGTTCTACCGCCGTCACTACCAGCCCGACAACGCCGTGCTCGTGGTGGCCGGCAAGTTCGACCCCGCCGACGCACTGAAGCTGACCGGCGACAAGTTCGGCCCCATTCCGCGGCCCGCCCGCAAGCTGATCCCCACCTCCACCGTCGAGCCCACGCAGGACGGCGAGCGCTCGGTCGTGGTTCGGCGCGCCGGCACCACCCATGGCGTCACCGCCGCCTACCACATTCCGGGCGGCTCGCACCCCGACCTGCCGCCGCTCGACGTGCTCGGCTTCATCCTCGGCGACGACGCCTCCGGCCGCCTCCACGCCGCGCTGGTGGCGACCGGCAAGGCGGCCACGGTGTCAACCGGTGCCTTCCAGCTCCGCGACCCCGGGCTCTTCATGGTCGGCGCCGGCGTGCTGGCCGACAAGCCAGTGGAGCCGGTGCGAGACGAGCTGCTCCAGCTCGTCGAGGGCGTGGGCGCCACCGAGATCACCGCCGCCGAGGTCGAGCGGGCCAAGGCCGAGCTGCTGAAGGGCATCGAGCTGAGCTTCAACGATCCGCAGCGGCTCGCCATCTCGCTCAGCGAGTGGGCCGGCATGGGCGACTGGCGGCTGCTCTTCTACTACCGCGATCGCCTCAAGGACGTCGCGCCCGCCGACGTGCAGCGGGTCGCCAAGGCCTACCTGGTTGCCTCCAACCGCAGCGTCTGCACCTACTACCCCGCCGCCGACGCCGTGCGCGCGGAGATCCCGCCCAACCCGGACGTGGCGGCAATGCTGAAGGGCTACACCGGCGCCGAGGCGGTGGCCCAGGGCGAGGCCTTCGACCCGTCGCCCAGCAACATCCAGCGCCGCACCCTGTGGACCACGACGCCCGGCGGACTGAAGCTGGCGCTGCTCTCCAAGAAGACCCGCGGCGGGCAGGTGGCCGTGCACCTGGCTCTCCATTTCGGCGATGTCGACAGCCTGCGCGGCAAGGCGGTGATCGGCCAGATGACCGGCAACCTGCTCGACCGCGGCACGGCTCAGCACACCCGGCAGCAGATCCAGGAGGAGACCGCGCGGCTCAAGGCCCGCCTCAGCGTCAGCGGCGGGGCGACCGGCGCCAGCGCGACCCTCACGGCCACCGGCGCCAACCTGCCGGACGTGCTCAAGCTTGCGGTGGAGCTGGTCCGCCAGCCCAGCTTCCCCGACAACGAGCTGGAGCAGGCGCGCCACGAGTGGCTGGCCGGACTCGAGCAGCAGGGCTCCGACCCGCAGACGCTGGCGGGCAACTTCGTCGACCGCTGGCTGCGGCGGTATCCTGCCGACGACGTGCGCTACGAGATGACCGCCGTCGAGGAAGCCGCCGCGGTGAGGGCGGTCACCCTCGACCAGGTGAAGGCCTTCCACGCCGACTTCTACGGCGCGAGCGCGGCGGAGATGGCGGTGGTGGGCGACTTCGACGCCGCGGCGCTCCCGGCGCTCGTGGAGCAGCTCCTGGGCGGGTGGAAGAGCCGGCAGCCCTACACTCGCGTGCCGCAGCCCTACCAGCCGGCGGAGGCGCACACGGAGGTGATCCGCACGCCGGACAAGCCCAACGCGGTGCTCATCGCGGCCCAGCCGATCGAGCTGCGCGACGACGATCCGGACTTCGCGGCGGCGGTGATGGCGGGCTACCTGCTGGGCGGGAGCGCGAGCTCGCGGCTGCACAAGCGCATCCGGGAGAAGGAAGGGCTGAGCTACGGCGTGGGCGGCGGCATCTCGGGCGACTCCGAGGATCGCCGCGGGACCTTCCGCGGCGGGGCCGTGTGCGCCACGAAAGACCTGCCCCGGGTGGTGGCGCTCTACCGCGAAGAGCTGGAGCGGGCACTGAAGGACGGCTTCGCCGCCGACGAGGTGAAGGCCGGGGTGGAGAGCATCCTCGCCCAACGCCGCGCCGGCCGCACGGAGGACGGGCGGTTGGCGGGCAAGCTGGCCGGCTACCTCCGCCTCGGCCGCACGCTGGCCTGGGACTTCGACTTCGAGAAGCAGCTCTCTCGCCTGACCCCGGCACAGGTCAACGCTGCGCTGCGGAGGCACCTCGACCCGGGGAAGCTGGTCATCGCGGAGGCGGGCGATCTGCCGGAGTAGTGCGTTGGAGGTCATTTGGCGCCCTCCCCTGCGAAGCGGGGGAGGGACGAGGTGGGGGCCGGCCGATGCGACGCTACTGGTTACCGGCCCACCTCCCAGCCTCCCCCCGCTTTGCAAAGGGAGGAGCAACACGGTGCGAGGTCGCGGGTTACGGGCCCCCTCCCGGCCTCCCGCCGCTTCGCAGCGGGAGGAGCAGCAGAACCGGACCGGGTCAGGCGCTCAGCGCTCTCCAGACCCGCTCCGGCGTGAACGGCGGCTCGCGGAGGTAGACGCCGGTGGCCTCGGCGATCGCGCTGGCGAGCGCCGCCATGCCCGCGGCGATGGGCGGCTCGCCGATGCCCTTCGCCCCGTACGGCCCGTGCTCCGTGGGCTCCTCCACGATCACCGACTGTTGCCTGGGCACGTCCATCGCCGTGGGCATCCGGTAGTCCAGGAAGTCCGGGTTGAGGTTCGTGCCCGTCGCCGGGTCGTACTGCATTTCTTCCATCATCCCCCACGCCAAGCCCTGCAGGCCGCCGCCCTCCATCTGGCCCTCGCACGACATCACGTTGAGCGCCTTCCCCACGTCCAGCGCCTGCACGTGCTCGAGTGGCGCTGGGCTTCGGGCTGAACAGCCCCTCGCCCACGATGGGGCCGCCTCGGTCCAGGGCCAGCCGCGCCAGCTCGGCGTACGACGCCGACTGGTCGCCGTTGCCGCGCACGCGCACCGACCGCTCGATGGTCTCCAGGTCGTCCGGCGTGAGCTTGTGCTGCTCGTCGCTGAAGTGCTCCGCCGCCACGGCCAGGAGCGCCTGCCGGGCGTTCTCCGCCGCGTCGCGCACGGCGTTCCCGAAGGAGAACGTCACCACGCTCCCGCCGGAGGCCGTGCCGAAGGGCGCCGAGTCGGTGTCGCCGCGGGTCACGTGGACGTCTTCGTAGCGCACGCCGAGCACCTCGGCGGCCACCTGCGCGCAGGTGGTGTCGGTGCCGGTGATGTCGGTCAGCCCGTAGAACAGCTTCACCGAGCCATCGGTGTTCATCGACACCAGCGCCGAGGCCGGCCCGGCGCCGTTGGTCCACTCGCCCAGCGCCAGGCCCCAGCCCTCCAGCTCGCCGGCCTGTCGGTGCGCCCAGTCCGCCCGCTCCGCGGCGGCCTGGAGCGTCTTCCGGAAGGCGGTCTGCGGGCGGTCCTCGGCGGGCAGGTTGCGCAGCCGCATCTCGAGCGGGTCGATCCCCAGCGTGCGGGCGATCTCGTCGAGCTGCGCCTCGCTGGCGAAGGTGGCCTGCGGCGCGCCGGGCGCGCGATAGGCTCCCGGCGCCGGCGTGTTGGTGTGCACGTCGAAGCCGTGCATGCTGAAGTTCGGGATCTGGTAGATTCCCCGGATCCGCCACGTGGACCACAGCCCGCCGCTCCCCACGCCGCCATCCCAGTAGGCCCAGCACTCCCGCGCGGTGATCCGACCGTCGAGCTTGACGCCGGTCTTGATGGTCACCGCCAGCGCCGGCGCCGGCCGCGCGTCGAGGAACTCCTCGCGCCGGGTGTAGACATACTTGACGGGCCGGCGGGCCATCCGCGCGAGGAGCACGGCATAGGTATCGGTCAGCCCGCCGAACTTGCCGCCGAAGGCGCCGCCGACGGTCATCCCCACCACGTTGACATCCTTCAGCGGGATCCGCAGCGACTTGCTCACGCTCCCCTGGATGGCGAAGATCCCCTGCGTCGAGGTCCACACGGTGACCTTGCCGCTCGCGTCCACGTCGGCGATGGCCACCTGCGGCTCGATGTAGCCTTGGTGCGCCCGCGGGATGACGTAGCTGTGCTCGAAGATGCGGTCGGCCTCGGCCCAGCCCGCGGCCATGTCGCCGTCGGCACGGTGTTGGCTGGCGGAGACGTTGTGCAGCACCGTGCCGTCGTCGAGGGTCACCACCGTCTTCTCGTCGTAGATCAGCGGCGCGTCCGGGCGAATGGCGTCCAGGACGAACGTGACCGACGGGAGCACTTCGTACTCCACCTCGATCAGCTTCAGCGCCTGATCGGCGATCGCCTGGCTCTCGGCGGCGACGGCGGCGATCTTCTCGCCCTGGTAGCGCACCTTCTCGTCGGCGAAGAGCGACACCACCCGGCGGGTGTGGTGGGCGTCGTCCTCCACCACCAGGGCGGTGTCGGCGGACAGCTTGGCCTGGGTCACCACCACGTGCACGCCGGGGAGCGCCTCGGCCTTGGACGTGTCGATGCTCAGGATCCGGGCGTGGGCGTGGGGGCTGTGGAGGACGGCGGCGTACAGCATTCCGGGCAGGTTGAGGTCGGAGGCGTATTGCGCGCGGCCGGTGACCTTGTCCGCCGCGTCGATCCGCGGGACCGACGTACCGATGACCTGAAGGGTGGTGCTCATGGGCTGCTCCGAGCTGGCGATGGACATTATGGCGCGGGGCGCGGAGGCCTTCTCGGATCCGCGCCAAGCCCGCGATCCGGCCCCCTTTCCTTGGCAAGGAGGGGGTGCCCCGCGACTCAGGGCTGCCCGGCCGGCGCGGTGACGAGCGGCCCCGTGGCCGCCGGGAGCTGCGGCGCCGCGTGGTTAGGCAGGATGAAGCTGCCCGCCCACTCCGGCATCCCCGGGGCGTGCCCGGCCGCCAGGAGCGCCTGCCAGCCTTCGTCGGTGAGCCCTTCGCCCGCCGGCCGCACCAGCTCATGGTAGCTCAGCATCGCGCCGCGCGTCAGGTAGGGCTTCCCACCGATGCGCACCAGCACCGTCACCGCCAGGACCGGCCCGATCCCCGCCAGCAGCCGCTCGCCCGAGGCCGTGCGGCCCACGTCGGCGATCAGCGGCAGGCGCTCACGCGGCGCATCGAGCCCGGCGTCCAGCCCGCCCACGAGCCAGTGCAGCTCGTGGCCCACCACCGCCAGCCGCTGCCGCTCGGGCAGCGTGAGCGCCTGGCCGCGCAGCTCCTCCTCCGCCACCTGCTGCAGGAACCCGGCGAAGCTGTCGAACGCGCCGTGGCTCGCCGCCCGGCGGCGGATCGCTCACCACGGCGATGTGGGCCGGCGCCGCGGGCTCCTTGGGCACGGCCAGCCAGGTGCGGTGGCGCAGCGCCGCCCAGCCTGCGAGGCTGGTCAGCAGCGCGCGGTCCTGCCAGGCGGGCTGCCGCTGGAAGCGCGGGCGGCCCGGCCCGGCGGCTTCGCAGAGCGGCGCGGCGGCCCACAAGCGGCCCCAGTAGGGGTTGCTCTGCCAGGTCGCCGCGTCCACCGCGCCGAGCCGCTCGCGGAGCCGCAGGAAGGTGGTCTGGAACGGCTCGTTGGCGACGGTGGAGCGGTCCAGGCGGCGCAGCAGCTCCTCGGCGCGTGGCTGGCCGAGCACGGCGAACACGTCCAAGCCTGCGGCGGCGGCGCGGCGCACCGGACCGGCCAGCTCCGTGAGGATCTCTTCGTCCGGCGCGTCGGGCGGGCCGAGCAGGCGGAACTGCACGGGGCCCGGCCGGTTCGGCTGCCGGGCGGGCGGCAGTAGCGGCGGCTTCGTCCGCGCGGCCAGCTTCGCCACGAAGGTCTGCAGCTTGCCGAAGTCGTCGTAGGCCCGCGCCGAGCGCACGCGGCCGAAGGCCTCCTCGGCGGCGGCCAAAAGCTCAGACACGCCCGGGTCGCGCGGGCGGCCGGTGAGGAAGGCCCGAGCATCGGCCAGCGCCTCCCAGTCGCGCAGCGGCGCCTCCGGCGGACAGCCCAGCGCGTGGGCAAGGAGCAGCTCCTGCCGCACCACGGGCCAGGCGTCCACCGTCTGGCCGCCGTCGTTCTCATAGCGCGTGGCGAACGGCGTGGCGGCGAACCAGGTCAGCGCCTCGGCGTAGCGCGCGAGCACCTCGGTGGCAGTGTAGACGTCGCGGCGGATGAACACCGAGTAGTCCAGCTCGTAGGGGAAGATGCGGCTCGGCCGCCAGCCCTCGTGGGCGGCGATGAGCTGCAGCTCGCCCGTGGCCAGCTCGGCGGCGCCGCTCTCGACGTGGACGTTCAGCCCGAGCAGGCTGGCGGCGACGCTGAGCCAGGCCAGGTTGCGCCGGGCGGCCTCTTTCCACTCGGCTCCGGCGGCCTCCTCGTACTGCGCCTGCGTGCGCGCGAGGAGCGCCGTGGTGAGGCGGGTGAGCCGCTCGGGGAGGATCTGCGCGTCGAGCCGCCGGAGGGTGTCTTCACACAGCCGGTGGTAGGCGTAGAGCACGGCGTCGGCCGTGACGAAGCCGGGCACCCGGTCGGCGAGGTTGGCGCGGTAGACCGCGTCGAGCTGCGGGTCGGCCACCGGTTTGGCGGCGAAGCCCTGGATCTCGAGCAGTCGGCGCTCGTCGGCGCCGAGCGAGGCGAAGGCCTTGAGGTTGGCGACGCCGGCCAGGCCGGGCTTGGACGGCGGCTCCTCGGGCAGGCGCGCGACGGCGGCGGGCGGCTGATAGGGCACGGCGGCGGTGAAGGCGCTGGGGGCGGGGCGGAGCATCTCGGCGGGCGTGTCCCACACGCTGGGCGGCCGAGGCGGTGGCGCGGGCGGCGGCTCGGCGGGCGGCGTCCGGCAGCCCCAGGTGAGGGCTCCCAACCAGACGGCCAGCCATCCGTGCAGCCACCGCCGCATCGCCGGCTCCTTCCTGGCCTGAAACTTCCCTGCCGGGCGGGATGTCCCCTCCTCGGAGACCGTGCTACGCCGCTGTCTTGTGGCCTGGCTCCCGCCCCCTCTCCCACCGGGAGAGGGTTGGGGTGA
>JACPDV010000063.1 GCA_016183835.1 Armatimonadota bacterium | reverse complement strand
GCATCGAGTTCGATGCCGGCGGGACCTACACCCTCCGCGTGGGCGAGCCCGAAATGGTCTTCACCGGCACCTTCAGGCTGAACCCGGACGGGACGGCCACGTTCGTCTTGCCCAACGACGACGAACCCGGCAACCTCTCGATCCACCGCATCGACGCCGACACCATCGACCTGGTCGACGAGGAGGGTGCGACCTACCACATCGTGCGGCAAGGCAGCACGGCGGAGGTCGGCACGCACAGCATCACCGTGGTCCGGCCGGGTGGCCAGCGGCCCCCGGGTCCCGAGCCGCAGCGGCTGCGCCTGGAGCCGCGGCGCGAAGCGCGCGAGCAGGCCTTCACCATCCTGGTGCCCAAGGGCTGGGCGCTCGACGGCGGAGTCCTCCGGCTGCCCGCGCAGACCTACGGGGCGCGCAACGCCGCCTCGGCCAACATCGATGTCTCGCTCCACGATCCGCAAGGCCGGGCCATGCTGTGGAGCTACCCGATGCTGGTCTACTGCGACGCCTCCGCCACCGGCACGGCGGCGCAGTTCCCGGTGGGCACCATCTGTGACGGCGCGATCTCGCTGATGAAGATGGACCCCGGGGCTTACGTGTCGCAGGTGCTGTTCACCAAGCTGCGGCCGAAGGCCCAGAACGCCAAGCTCGTCGACCAGACCGAGCTGCCCGATCTCGCGTCGATCCAGGAGAACATCGACCAGATGATGGGCATGGAGGGCTTCACCGTGACCGCGGCGATGCACACGGTGGAATACGACGAGGACGGGGTGCACTACCGCGAGCGTCTGCTGGCCGTGGTGGATGACAGCGGACCGGCGGGCAACGGGATCTGGCGCGTGACGCAGGCCGTCGGGATGCGCGCCCCGGCCGCTGACTTCGACCGCCTCTCCGCCGTCCTCGGCGCGTCGTGGATCTCGCTCCAGTGGAACCCCGCCTGGCGCGACCGTGAGATGCGGCAGACGTTCCAGAACCTGGGCGTCCAGGTGCCCGCCGGCGACCTGGAGCACCTCGCCGTGCTCGACCAGGACGCGACGGTGAACACGGCCGACGAGATCTTCCTCGCCCTCTTCGACGAGGCGCCGGGCGTGTATAGCGACCCCTTCGGCAAGGATGACGACGCGGAGATCATGGGCTCGTCGTACTGGCAGCGGCGCTGGCAGGCGCCCACTGGGGAAGTGATCTACAGCGGCGCCGGCTACGATCCGGCCAAGGACCCGGACGCAAAGGCCGCGGGGTTCAAGGCCTGCCCGGCGATCGACTTCGCCGCAGAGCCTTAGCCGTCGAGGAGCTCGCGGACCACCTCGCGCGCCAGCCCGGGCGCGAAGCCGCGGCGGATCAGGAACGCGCTGAGTTTGTCGCGCCGCTCGTCCGCGGGGAGCCTGCCGAGCCGCTCCGCCCGTTGTGCCGCCAGCCGGGCCGCCAGACCGCGCTCGTCGTCCGGCGCCAGCTCGGCGGCGAGCACGTCGTCCGCCAGCTCCACCGCCACGCCGAGGGCCAGCAGCTCGCGCCGCAGGCGGTCGCGCCCGTGGCCCTTCAGCCGCGCGCCGTCATGCACGAACGCGGTGGCGAAGACGCGGTCGTCGAGGATCCCGGCGGCGAGGAAGCGCTCGACCAGCTCGTCGATGACCTCCAGCTCGAACTCGCGCTGGGCCAGCCTGCGGCGCACCTCGGCGGTGCTGCGCAGGCGGTGGCGAAGCAGCCGCAGGGCGGCTTCGCGCGCGGCCTCCAGGGGCGGGCGGTCCACGCGCGGCTACTCGTCGCCATCGGCTAACACGGCGTCGGGATCGGCGCACCGGGTCTTGCCCGGCACTTCGTGCGCGGCGCGGATGGCGCCCTCCAGCTTGCCCGCCATGTCCGGATTCTGGTCGAGGTACTCCCGCGCGCGCTCGCGGCCGTTGCCGATGCGCTGCCCTTCGTAGCTGAACCAGGACCCGCTCTTGCTGACCAGCCCCAGCTCGCCGCCCAGCTCGAGCAGCTCGCCGGAGCGCGAGATGCCGCGGCCGAAGATGATGTCGAAATGCCCCTCGCGGAACGGCGGCGCGACCTTGTTTTTGACCACCTGCGCCACGTGCTCGTTGCCGATGATGGTGGCGCCCTCCTTGATCTGCGAAGCACGCCGGGTCTTGATCCGCACGCTGCTGTAGAACTTGAGCGCCCGCCCGCCGGGGGTGGTCTCGGGGCTGCCGAACATGACTCCGATCTTCTCGCGGATCTGGTTGATGAACACCGCCGCGGCGTTGGAGCGGCTGAGGCTGCCGGCGAGCTTGCGCATCGCCTGCGACATCATCCGCGCCTGAGCGCCGACGAACTGATCGCCCATCTCGCCCTCGATCTCGGCCTTCGGGGTGAGGGCGGCGACGGAGTCGATCACCAGCAGGTCGATGGCGCCGCTGCGGACGTGCTCGGCGTCGATGATGGCCGCCATCCCGCCCTGCTTCTGCGACTCGGCGATCATGTGCAGCGCGAGGGTGGTCTTGCCCGACGACTCTGCACCGAACAGCTCGATGATGCGCCCGCGCGGGATGCCGCCGACGCCGAGGGCGATGTCGAGCGAGAGCGAGCCGCTGGGGATCACCTGGACCTGCATCTGCGGCCGCTCGCCGAGCCGCATCAGGGCCCCCGAGCCGAACTGCTTCTCGACCTGGGCCAAGGCGGTCTGGAGGGCCTGGAGGCGCTTGTCCTGCTCCGATGGCGGCATGGCTGGTTCCTTTCGCCCCGGCGTGGCGAGCCCCGCTGGAGCCCCACCCGGAGTTGGCGCGATTATAGCGTGGCCGGCACCGCGGTGCAAGGGGAAGACAAAGATTTGTTTGCACGGGTGGCAATCAGACTCACCCGACTCGGTTGGAGGGCATTTTCTCGCGATGCAACTTGCCGGGCTGAGGATCTTGGACTAAAGTATCTGCGGAGCGTCAGGTCCATGTCCTACCAGGATGGTGAGGAGGCGACGGCCGAGCCGTGGCCATGGGACGCCGGCGAGGGTGGCGAGGCGGGCGGGCCGTTTGGCGGCGAGTTCGCCAAGGCGGCGGCCACCGCATGGCGGACCTATCACCCCGGCGGCGACGAGTGCGCCACGGAGGTGCTCACCGCCGAGCAGGAGCGCGCCCTCGCCCGGCGGGTGGTGCACGGCGACCCCGAAGCGCGCCGGCAGCTCATCTCCGCCAACTACCGCCTGGTCTTCCACGTGGTCAGCAAGTTCCGCCACACCGGCGTGCCGCTCGAGGATCTCATTCAGGAAGGCAACGTCGGCCTGATCGAGGCGGTGGACCGCTTCGACGCGCAGCGCGGCTGCCGCTTCAACACCTACGCGCTGCTCTGGATCCGCGGCGCCGTGCTGCGCGCGGCGAACCGCCTGCGCGGGGTGGTGCCCATTCCCGAGCGCATGGCGCAGGCCGCCGCGCGGCTCCGGCGCGAGGAAGAGGTCCTGGCGCAGGAGCTCTTGCGCCAGCCCACGGCGGACGAGGTCGGCGGCCGGCTGGGGCTCGCCAGCGAGCGGGTCGAGGAGGCGCGTCACCTGCTCCGCCCGCTCTCCTCGCTGGACAGCGCCGAGAGCGACGACGGCCGAACCTCGGAGGCCTGGACGGTGCCCAGCCCCGACCCGGGCGCCGACGAGCGGCTCGTGCTGGCCGACCTGCAGGCGGCGCTCGAAGAGGGCATGCTCCGCCTGACGCCCCGCGAGCGCGACGTGCTCCGCTTGCGCTACGGTCTCGACACCGACGAGCCGCGCAGCCTGGCCGAGGTCGGCCGGGCGCTGAGCATCTCAAGGCAGCGCGCCAGAGAGCTCGAGCAGAGCGCGCTCCGCCGGCTGCGGGGGAATCCGACGGCGGGGATGCTGGCGGCGGCGGGGGACTGAGCGTATCTCGCTCGGCGCTCCCAGGCCGCTACTTCACCCGCTCATACACCATCACCACCGCCCCCGGCCGTTCCGCCACCTCCACCCGGAGGCCCTGCTCCGCCAGCTCCTTGCCACGGTGTACCGTGGCGCGGCCCGTGTCCAGATCGCGCACCCGGTACTCGGCGTCCGGGTCCAGCCCGCGGAGGCGGAAGGCGCACGCCAGGTAGTCGCTCGCCTTGTGCCGGAACACCTGCACCTGGCCGCGCCCCTGCTCCGGCAGGTCGAACTGCCAGGCCGTCCAGGCCCCCTCGTCCAGGCTGTAGGGCAGCAGCGGGTAGAAGTCGCCCAGGTAGGCCGGGGCCAGCGCGCGCCAGTCGGCCACCAGCTTGCGGTAGAGGTCCCAGTCCACGTCCGGCCGCCGCGGGTCCACCGCGAAGCCGAAGGCCGGCGATGTGTAGCTCCGCGCGCTGTAGACCATCTCGTCGGGGCTGACGTAGACGCCCTGGCCGTAGTAGGGGATCCAGGACGAGAGGCCGTAGGTGTGGCCCTGGTTGCCGATGGCGTACGACGAGTCGCCGCTGAACGACTGGTAGTCGCTGCGCAGGAGCGGCACCGCGCGGCGGAGGGTCTCCAGATCGTTGCGGCGCCCGCCGGAGGCGCAGGAGTCGATCAGCAGGCCGGGATGCCGGCGAATCAGCTCGTCCCACCAAGCCAGGTAGCCCTGCACGTACTGGTTCTCGGTGAAGCCCTGCCGGTCGGCGGTGTCGCCGGTTAGCCAGTAGCCCAGCGGGTCGATGTTGAAGTCCTGCCGGTAGAGGTCGATGCCCTGGGCGGTGAGCAGCGTGTCGATGTGGCCGGTCAGCCAGGCCCAGGCGTCCGGATGGCCGAGGTTCAGCAGGCGCATCCCGCCCGCCGCGCCGAGCAGCCAGTCAGGGTGCTCCCGGTCCAGCCAGGTGCCCGGCGCCACGCGCTCCGGCTCGAACCAGACAATGCTCTTCGTGCCCTGCGCATGGACGTGGTCGGTGACCTCGCGCAGCCCGCGCGGGAACCGCTGCGGGTCGGGCTCCCAGTTGCCCACGCCGTCGGCCCAGTCGCCGCAGGGGTACCAGCCGGCGTCCATCCACCAGTAGTCGAGCTTCACCCGCTCCTGCTGGAGCTTGTCGAAGGCCCGCATCTCGTCCTGCGCCGTGATCTTGAGTCCCGGGTAGAAGGCGCCGTCGCAGAAGGCGAGGAGCGGCTCGACCGGCCGGCCGCCGGGGTTCGGGGTGTTGTGGGCGAGCATCCACCGGCGCCACAGGTTCTGCGCCCGCACGCGGTCCGTGCCATCCCAGAACATCAGCACCTGGAGCTGGGTACGGATGGTTTCGCCGGGGTGGAGCAGCAGGTGGGTGGTCTCCTGTCCGGCGCGGAGGCGCAGCGAGCCGGCCGCCTCGCGCTCGAAGCTGCCGGCCCACTGGCCAGGCCAGCCGATCGCCACGATCATGCCGCCGGCGGGCGCGGCCAGGTTGTAGCAGGGGAAGGTGACCTGCGTCGGCCGGCCGCCCACGGCCGCGGATCGCAGCGACGTGCCGGGATCGATGCGTTTGGACCAGGGCTGGTAGCTGTCGGGGGAGCAGTTGTCCCCGGTGATGCCGCTGAGCGCGAACTCGTACTCCGGCCCGGCCCGGAGGCGCAGGTCCAGGCCGCGGAGGTCCTCGATCAGCGGCGTGTCAGCCGTCCCGCCGTTGGTCAGCCAGACCGTCCACTCCACCACCGGGAAGTCGGCGTAGGTCACGGACAAGCACCGGGTGGTGAGGCCGCTGGCCGGATCCTCCCACGTGGTGGTCCGCTCGGCTCGCAGCGCCTTGAGTTGCCGCACCTCGTCGCTGCGCCGCCATCGGGCCAGCAGCTCGGCGGAGGCCTGCCCGCCGTAGCGGAAGGAGAACGGCAGGCCGGCCGGTTCGGATTCCGCGAAGGGCAGCTCGCCGAGGCGCAGCTCCTTGCCGTCGGCCAGGAGGACGGTCGCCTCGCACCAGTCGGCCTGGTCACAGGCGTTGCCGTCGCCACCGTCCTCGACGAGGATCTCGAAGGCCCGCGCGCCGGCCAGATCGACGTCGACCGCGGCCGGAGCGGTGCCCTCACGGATCAGCGCCGACCGGAACACCTCGCGCTCGCCGAGTTTGACGGCGAAGACGACGCTGCCCCGCCCGACGCTGGTCTGGTTGTTGGTGTCCACTCCCACGGTGGCGCGGAACCGTGCGCCGGGCGAGGGCAGCCGCACCCCGATCCGGCTCGGCGCGTGGCAGTAGAGGCCGGTGGGGAAGGTGACCGCGCCCAGTTTGAGCGGCCCGGCGCCGCGGGCGTCGGGCTGCACCGCCCCGTGGTTGGCGTGGACGATGAGGCCGGGGCCGGCCGGACCTGCGTCGGTCGGCGCGAGGTGGTCCGTCGCCCAGCGTTGTGACGTCAGCAGCTCGCGAGCCGTGGGTTGCGTGGCCACCGCCGGGAGCAGCGAGAGCGCGAGACAGGCCGAAACGCACATGGCCGAGGTCGCCTCTGCGGCGGGGCTTCACCTCAGCGACAGCAGCTCCTTGCCGAGGCTCTCGGAGGCGATCGTGATGCGCGGCAGCAGGATGCCGTTGTTCTGCGTCCAGATGGCGACGAAGCCCTGGTCGAGCGGCTCGGGGTCCCGGTACTCGATAACCGGTTGCCCGTCCACCCGCAATGTCACGATCCCCCCGTGCTTCTCGACGCGGATGTCGGCCCAGCGGTTGTGGGCCTCGCTGAAGAAGCGGAACCGGTCGTTCTGGGCCACCACCTTGCCGTTGCGCCGGAGCTGCGCGGTCGCTCCGCTCACGCGTCCGCCCTTGCGGATCTCACCGGGCGCTCCCGCCGGGCCGATCCTGAACGAGTACCCGCTGTCGGTGCTGTGCCCGTCGCCGCACAGCGTGACGTTGAAGTCGCCCGTGCGCTCCTGGCTCGGGCCTTGGTACCCGGGGGTCTTGCCGTCGAGCATCTTGCTACCGACGTAGTAGTCCACCTCCAGGTCGCCGGCGAACTGCTGCTTGTTCCAGACCACCGCTTGCCCTGAGCTGAACCCGCCGAACCACGACCACTCGGGCACGCAGCTCCAGCGGTTGGTCAGGTCCCACGTGCCGCTGGCGACCCACCAGTCACACGGCGCGGTGTCGAAGGTGTAGTCCCTGAGGTTGGACGACCAGACCGTCAGCGCCGAAATCCTGGGCTGAAAGCCGATCGTGCGGAACCCCAACCGTCCGCCCTTACCGAGCGCCGGCACGACGGCCGACAGCGCGGCCGCGCCGCCGATCAGCCCCTCGATGCGGACCATCGGTGCGCCGGCGGCGGGCGGCGCGGTACGACGGCGAATAGCCAGCTTGACCGGCTCGCCGAGCGTGACGTCGGCGGTCTTGAGGACGCTTCCCGAATGCCGCAGCTCGAGGCGGTCGAGCTTGCCGGCCCGCTGGAGCTGGACGACGTAACCGCTGTCCAGCTCTCTGCCGTCTCCGTCCACGACCAGGCTGAGCGTGGCGCCGTCGGGCAGCTTGGCCCACTCGAAGTCGAGGTCTGCATCGCCATAGACGGTGTCGCGCCGCCAGAACAGCCCGTCCAGGTCAGGGTCGGGCTCCCACCCCATGGCCGGGCTCGCCCACGAGTCGACGTCGATCAGGCCGGCCCGGTTGGGCGCTTTGCCCTCGATTCGGGCGCCGCTCTCAGGCATCAGCACCGCCGCCCGCGCGACCACGTCGTCGAATCGCGCGGACGCATGCTCGGCCCGCAGCGCCACCTTGCCACCGGTGAAAGTGGTGTCCTGGGTCGACAGGATCCGGGCGCCGTCCACGTCGGCCGAGAGCCACGGCCCCTCGGCCTTGATGTGGAGCTCGTACCACTGGCCCGCGCTGAGGCCGCCGGGGCACTCGGCGAGCACGGTCGCAGCACCGTTGACCAGCCGGACCAACTGAAAGCCGTCGGCGCGCGGCGCGCCGTCTTTGCGCAGCGCCGAGCGCAGCAGGTACATGTTGTCGGCGTCCTTGGCGTACCAGCCCAGGCCCACCGAGCCGTCGCCCAGGTTGGGCCGCACGGCGCAGGAGACTTGGTACTCGTTCCAGAACTCCTCGCCCCCGACGGCCGTGGCCACGCCGTCGCGCGCCTCGCATTTGTAGGAGAACGGGTTGGAGCCCATATCCGGGTTCAGCTCCGGCGTGGTCGACCATTTGCCGCCGCTGGTCTGCCAGGGACCCGCGTGCTCGTCGGTGCGCATGAAGTCGTCGGTGAAATAGACCGACTCCGCGGGCTCGTAAGCGGCCTCGCTGCTCAGGCCGCGCTGGCCGAGCGAGCCCGGGTGAAGCCCGGCAAGGTCGACACGCAGGTAGGTCAGGCCCGAGCGCACCGTCAGCGTCTCGCAGCGCTCCCGGATGGTCAGCGGGTCGCCCGGCGCCAGCTTCACTTTGACGCCGTCGAGCGGCTGCAGGCGGCCCTGGCTGCTGCGCGCGATGTCGATGCTGGACGGGCTCACGTTGACCCGCACGAAGTTGCCGGTGTTCCAGTAGCGCAGCAGCACCTCGGCGGCGCGAGCTGGCACCTTGGCCGTAAAGTCGTATTCGTCGGCCGGGTCGGCCTCGATCAGCGTGAAGCCCTTGGGCAGCTTCGACCGCGCGCCAGGCCCCTTGACGGGGCCGGAGTCGGCGGGAGCCGGCGGCTCCTCCTCGGGGCCGGCCGCCGCAGCGCCGCCGCTGACGGAGCGCAACGTGGCGTTGTAGCCCACGTGCGGCGTGTCCGGAACGAGTTGGCCGACCGCACGGCCGCGGGTCGCCAGCCCGACCATCGCCAGGATCAGGGCCTCCAGATCGAGACCCGCGTACTCCGTCTTCTGAGCGACCTGCAACCCGCACAGGATCACCCGGCCCTGGCCTTTGCGGCCGACGACGACGGCCGGGCCGGCCGGGCCGCCGGTGGTGTCCACCTTGGCCGTGTCCTTGTGTTCGAGCACGGTGGCGGGGTACTGCGCCAGCACCTGCACGCCCTTCAGGCCGCTCGCGTCGGGCACGTAGCCGACGCACTTCTCGCCCACCAGGCCGACGGCGAGGGCGATGCCTGCCAGCCGGCCGGCTTTGGCGGCGATCGGCAGTGGGGCGAGCGACAGGCCGCCGACCCTGAACCCGCCGGGCGTCGGCGAGCTGCCCTCGGTCCAGCCCACCAACTCGGCGTGGTTGGGCAGATTCGGCATGGCGATGGCGGTCCCCGAATAGTCGATGATGGCCGTCCCGCCGCCTTCCAGGTACTTCTGCACGGCCTCGCCGATCGCGGGGTCACGTGGAGCGCCGGCCAGGACCACCAGATCGTAGCCCTTGAGGGTCTCGAGGTCGGCCAACTGCGCGTCGTAGAGGACGTCGCGTGGCAGACCGTGCCGCGCCAGGCAGCCGACGTAGCCGATGGGGTAGAGGCCGCCCACGGCGATCCGGCCCGGTCCTCGGGCTGCCGCCAGGGCGGCCTGCCGGGCCTTCTGCCAGGCGGCGCCGTCCGGCTCGCCCTGGAAGGCGTAGAGCTGGCCGTCCATCGAGGCGGCGAGCACCCACTTCCCCACGACGACGGGCGGCCACATGATGCCGCTGATCAAGGCGGGTTGCGTCACCCCCGCCGGCTGCCAGTCCCAGCCGATCGTCCCGGTGGCGAGATCCACGGCCGCCAGGCTGCCGTCCTTGGTCCCGACGTAGCCCACCTCGCCGGCGGGCGCCGGCGGCGCGGCGCAGGGCGCAGCCGCTTCGGTCGTCCAGGCCGGCTGCCCGTCGGCCACGTTCACTGCTTGCAGCCGGCCGTCGCTCATGGCGAACATCAGCAGCTTGCCGGCGCGGGTCAGCGGCGACCAGGTGGTGGGCTCGTCGTTGGTCACCTCCGTGAGGGGCGGTGTTTGCCAGAGCAGCTTGCCGGTCTCGGCGTTCAGCGCGCAGACCGAGTCGTTGGTCAGCTTGACGTAGACCGCGCCGTCGGCCGGCAGGGGCCGCGAATCGACCACGGTATCGACCTCGTACTGCCACTTCGCCTGCCCGTTGGCCAGGTCGATGGCGTAAAGGTGCTTGTCGTAGGACGGGGCATAGACGACACCGTCGGCCAAGGCGAGCCCCGAACCCAGCCTGGCGCCCATGGTGAAGGTCCACCGCTGGTCGCCGGTCCGGGCGTCGAGGGCGTAGAGCGTGCCGCTGGTGCCGGTGCCCACCAGCACCAGCCCGTCGGCCAACTCCGGCGTGGCGTAGATCACGCCATCGAGTTCCTTGGACCACGCCACCCGGCCGGTGTCGAGGTCGAGCGCGTAGAGGTAGCGATCGACCGAGCCCACGTAGGCCAGGCCGTCTCCCACGGCGACGCCGGTATAGACGCTGTCGTTGGCCGCGTACGACCACCGGACGGCGCCGTCCTCGAGGCCGACCGCGCGCACCCGGCCATCGACGTCGGAGGCGTAGACGGTGGTGCCGACGACGGTGGGTGGCGCGTAAAACCCGTTGTCGCAGTGGAGCTGCCAGGCGGGCTTGAGAGGGGGATAGACTGCGGCGAGGGTCCCGCTCGCGGTCAGCCAGAGAGCCAGCAAACCGATCCCCCGCGACGACGCGGCAAACGGCATAGGTCGTCTCCCAGGCGTATGTTTGCCATTGTACTCGATGGGCAAACGTGTGCGCGGCGTTGGGTGACGGTCGCAGGGCCGGAGGGCCGGGAGGATCGCCGCCCTCCGGGGTCAACCTCCACTTGGCCGGAGCTGCCCTGCATGTCCGATTTCGAAGCCCTCTCGCGCCGCATCGACGAGGCCCGCGAACGGGTCAACCAGGTCGTCCGCACTATCTGCCGCTACTTCGTCGGCAAGGACGACCTGGTCGAGCTGATGGCCCTCTGCACCGTGGCGCAGGAGCCGCTCCTGCTCGTCGGCCGGCCCGGCACCGCCAAGTCGGACCTCGTGGTGAAGTTCGCCGAGGCGCTCGGGCTCGAGGACGGCGACTACTTCGAGTACATGCTCACCAAGTTCACCGAGCCGAACGAGATCATCGGGCCCATCGACATCAACCAGCTCCGCGAGGGCAGCTACATCCGCCGCGTGGACGGCAAGCTCCCCACCGCCCGGATCGTCTTCCTCGACGAGATCTTCAAGTCCAACTCCGCCATCCTCAACACGCTCCTCACCATCCTCAACGAGCGCAAGTTCTACCAGGACGGCAAGCCCGTACCGGTCAAGCTGATCATGCTCTTTGCCGCCACCAACACCGTCGCGCGCTACGAGGAGATGGACGCCCTGCGCGACCGGTTCATCTTCAAGGCGGAATCGGGCGAGGTGCGCGCCCAGCGGTTCGAGGAGCTGGTGCAGCAGGGCGTGACCAACGAGATGTACCGCTCGTTCAACCAGCGCCCGTGGGCCGGCCTGGCGAATCTGGACGATTTCCTCACCGTGAAGCGCTATCTGGACTACCTGTTCAGCGGCGTAGCGCGCGGCGGGAGCGGCGAGAACGCGGTGCAGGCCGACATGACCCGCTACTTCCCGCCGCCGGTGTTCGACCTCTTCCGGCGCATCCTGGCGGGGCTCGAGGCCGAGGAGCTGGCCGAGATCAGCGACCGCAAGGTGATCAAGCTCTACCGGCTGCTCCGCACGCGCGCCTTCCTGGCCCACGGCGGCGAGGTGCGCGTCGAGGATCTCCGGCTCCTCCGGTACCTCGGCGAGGACGAGGAGAAGTTCGCCCTGGTGCGGGAGCGGGTGGACCAGATGCTGCGGGTCGGGTAAGGGGACGGAGATGCGGGTAGCGGTGCTCGTGGCGGCATGGCTGGCGCCGGCTTGCGGCGCGGCGGCCGAGGCGCCGAACCTGGTGCGCAACGCCGGGTTCGAGCAAGTCGTGGCCGGCGGCGGCATGCCGGCGGACTGGTCATTCGCCGCCGGGAACGGCGCGCGGGCGACCTGCGCGGTGGACCCCGCCGCCCACACCGGCGAGCGCTGCCTCAGGCTCACCAACCAGAGCGCACGGTTCCCCCACGTCTACGGTCACCTCTACCAGGCAGCATTCGCGGTCAAGCCGAGCACCGGCTACGTGTTTGGCCTATGGGTCAAGGCCGACCACGCCGGCTACGCCTGGTTCGGCGGCGGGCGCGAGTGGCGGCTGCGCTGGCGCATCCCGGAGGGCACCTACGACTGGCAGTGGATCGGCGCGCACTACGTGACGCAGGTCGACGAGACCACCTTCGAGCTGCGCGTGATC
>JACPDV010000395.1 GCA_016183835.1 Armatimonadota bacterium | reverse complement strand
TAGATCCTGGCTTTCGGGAAGCCCGCCGCGGTGAGCGTCTCGATGGCCCCGTCGGTGCGCGCCTTGGAGGTGGCCAGCTCGGTGAAGGTGATCCCCGCAGCGGCGGTGTCTTCCGCCTTCCAGCCCCGCTGCTTGTACTCGTCCGCGAGCGCCACGCCCACGGCCTTGCCGATCTCGCTGGCCGAGATGCACATGTAGGGCACGTCGGTCATCTCCTTGCCGTCCGGTCCGATGAACTGGTCGTCCACACTGAAGACCCGGAGGTCGTACTCCTTGGCCTTGGCCACTATCGCTGTTCCCAGTTTGGTGTCGGGCGTGCAGATGACGAACCCCTTGGCACCCTGTGAGGCGATCGTCTGGATCATCTGGAGGATCTTCGGCCCGTCACTGGAGCCCAGGGTGATGACCTCGAAGTGCAGGTCCTCGGCGCACTTGCGGGCGAACTTCCACTCGTCCTGGAACCACTTCTCCTCGGGCTGCTTGACGAGGAACCCGAGCTTGATCTTCTCCCCGGCCTCGCCGGGCTTCATCGGGGTGGGCAAGACGTTGGTGTTGGCGGGCCCGGTGGCTGGCGGCGGCGCATGGTCGGGCGGCGGCTGCGGGGTGCAGGCCAGCAAGGCGGCGAGCGGGGCGAGCAGGGCGATGGTGCGGTGCCGGCGCATGGGGTCCATCCTTCTGATGCCGTCTTTGCCCGTGTCGCGCCTCGTTCCTCCTGCCCGCATGCCGCCGCGCTAGTTGCATGACATGCTATATCATCGACGTAGATATCGCCACAGTTGCCGGAATCGCCGTCGAACGTGCAGCTCCTCGCCCCGCCGAGGGCCTGGCAGCATGGTTGCAAGTTGCGGTTGGGCCGCGTCTCCGCCAGTCGCTCGGGCGGCGGGGCCGCCGTGAGCCGTCCGGCTGTGAGGGAGTTGCCGCCGTGTCAGAAGCCATCGCCGCGGAGGCCCGGGCCCCGCGCGCCAATCCCGCCGATCGCTGGCTCGTGCTCGCCGGCGCCCTGATGGTGCAGTGCGTGCTGGGGACGGTGTACGGGTTCAGCGCCCTGGTGAAGCCCATCGAGGCGCAGTTTCAGTGGAGCGCCACGGCCATCCAAGGTGCCTTCACCGTCGCCCTGCGCACCTCCTCCGCGGGGATGATCGGCGCCGGGCGGTTGCAGGACAAGCTCGGCCCGCGGCTGCCCGCCCTGGTCGGCGCCGTGCTGGTGTTCGGGGGGCTGGCGCTGGCGAGCACCATCACCGATGCTGCGCAGCGCTGGCTCTGGCTGGTGAGCTACGGCGTGCTGTTCGGCGCGGCGCTCGGGTTCGCCTACGTCTGTCCCATCGCTGCGCTGGCCAAGTGGTTCCCCGACATCAAGGGGCTCATCACCGGGATCGCCGTAGCCGGGTTCGGCGGCGGCGCGGCCGTCTTTGCGCCCTGGGTCACCAAGTACATGGCGGTGCCGGGCCATACCCTCCAGGGGCTGTTCCTCGTCTACGCCGTGGTCGGGGGCGTGGTGGTGGCCGTCGGCGCCCTGCTGCTGCGCAACCCGCCGGCCGGCTGGGTGCCGCCGCACGCCACGGGGCCGGCCAGGGCTGCCGCCGCCGGCAGCGAACTGCGACAGTGGGAGCCGGGTGAGATCATCGGCACGGGCCGCTTCTGGGTCTTGTGGCTCATGTTCGTGGGCAGTGCGGCGGCCGGACTGATGACCATCGGCGCCGCCAAAGGCGCGGTGAAGACCGCACCCGGCATCACCGAGGCCCAGGCCGCGTTGGCGGTGTCGGTGCTGGCGCTGTTCAACGCCCTCGGCCGGGTGGCCTGGGGCGGGCTCAGCGACCGCATTGGACGCAACCTGGCCATGACGCAGATGTTCGCCATCCAGGCCGTTACCATGTTTGCGGCCACCACGCTGCTCAACCTGGGCGCCGCGCCGGCTTACCTGCTGATGGCACTGGTGGGACTCAACTTCGGCGGCAACTTCGCGCTCTTCCCCTCCGCCACGGCGGATGCGTTCGGCACCAGGAACCTGGGCATCAACTACGGCCTGGTGTTCACCGCCTACGGCATCGGTGGCGTGGTGGGCCCGATGGCGGGCGCCTGGTTCAAGGACGCCGGCTGCGGCCCGGGACCGGCGTTCCTGCTCTGCGGCGTGCTGGTCGGCGCCGCGGCGGTGGGCTCGGCGCTCAGCGTCCGGCGCAAGGCGGTCTAGCCCTCGACCTGCTCGATCAGCTCGGTCACGGCCTCGCCGATGCGGCGGGCGCTGTCGGGCCCGACGGCCATCGAGGCCTCGTAGGCGTAGAGCGGGTTGTCATGGTCGGCGCGGCGCAGGATGTAGCCGATCTCGTCGTTGCAGAGGCTCAGCAGGAACCGCTGCGGCCGCCGCATGAGCCGCTTGAGGTACTTCCCCACCGCCGGCTGCGGCTCGCCGGGGAGCCCCAGGAACGTCGCCGGGCCCAGCGACCAGGCCGACACGCTCGACTTCACCAGGTCGTTCTCGGCCGGCGTGCCCTGCACCTGGCCGCCCTCCACCGCCGACTGGAACCGCGCGTTGGCGAGCGGCAGCCAGACCGTCTTGCCAACCGTGCGCAGGCGGCCGCGGTCGACCAGGTGCGGGCGGTCCTCGATGGCCGCCACCACGGCGTCGGCCACGGCCGTGCCGATCCGGTCGGCCTCCGCGCTGCTCTCCTCCGCGGCGGCCACGGTCACCATCGCCCCCAGCACGCCGTTGACGTACAGCGTGGTGCCGCCCAGCGCGGCCTCGATCCGGAGGCGCAGGGCGTCGGCGAAGTCCGACGACACGACCCGCGAGGCGTTTTGCAGCGTCTCGGGGTGGCAGCCCCAGTTGACCAGCGTGGCGATCCCGTCGTCGGTGCTCGTCTCGGTGATGTGGAGAATGCTGATCTGCTCGTCGATCACCTCGGGATCGCGCACGTTGACCGCGCAGCGCTCGGGCGCGGCGGTGGAGACGAAGGCCAGGAGTCCTGGCCGGAGCGCAGCGAGCGCCTGCCGGCCGGCCGCCACGCAGCCCTCGAGGATCCGCTCGACGTCGTCCGGCCGCACGCCGCTGGAGCGCTCGTCGGGCCCCCAGAAGCCGATGGTGTCGGGACCCGAAGGCGTGTGGGTGGCACAGACGAGCAGCCGGCCCGGGGCAATCTCGGGGAGTTGCTCGGCGATCCGGGCGACCTGCGTGGCGAGCAGCCCAAGGCAGTCCACCGCCAGGATCAGCGCCGGCCGGCCGCCGGTCTGCAGCGCCAGGGCCCGCGCCCAGAGCGGGTCGTGAACGCCTTCGGCGGGCCGGTTGCGGCCGAACCCGGCCAGCCAGCAGCCCGGCGCGGGCGTCACCTCCACGGCGCCGGCGCCGGCCAGGATCTCCGTGCCGCGGTCGTCGTCCACGGCGGTACCTCCGCCGCATAGGTTACCCAGCTCGCGGCCCGGGGGTCAACCGGGTCGTCACAGCGAGATCCGATTCTGTCCTCCGGAGGTCTTCCCCGCGACACACCAGCCAGCCGTCATTGCGAGGAGCGAAGCGACGAAGCAATCGCGTTCGCCCAGTGCCTGACGCTGTCGCCAGCCCCCAACCAACGAGGACGGCCGGGCCGCCGCCCGGCCGTCCTCCAAAAAGCACAGTCCCCAACCGCTTACAGCGCGCCGCGGCCCACCAGCATGACCTTCAGCGTGGCCCAGCAGATGGCCAGGTCCATCCACAGCGAGCGGCGGTAGATGTACTCCCGGTCGTGGTCCAGCTTGCGCCGCACGTCATCCAGGTCGCGGTCGTAGCCCTGCCGCACCTGCGCCAGGCCGGTGATGCCGGGCTTGACCCACAGCCGGTCGGTGTAGCCGTCCACCAGCCGGGCGAACTGCGAGACGAACTCGGGCCGCTCGGGACGCGGGCCGATGAGGGACATCTCGCCGAGCAGCACGTTCCAGAGCTGGGGGATCTCGTCGAGCCGCGTGCGGCGGAGGAAGCGACCCACCCGGGTCACCCGCGGGTCGTTCTCCGCGGCCCACACCGGCCCGCAGGCTGCCTCGGCATCGGCGCGCATGGTGCGGAACTTGGCCATCCAGAAGACCTGCCCGTGCTGCTCGTCGCGGCGGAGGTTGAGGCGGACCACGTTCTCCGCCAGCTCGAGCGAGGTCTGCCGCTGCCGCCGGTTCTGCCCCACGCGGCGCTGCCGGTAGAACACGGGTCCGGGGCTGTCCAGCTTGATGGCAACCGCGATCAGGGCGAACACCGGCGCGAGCAGGAGCAGGCCGGCCACCGCCACGGCCAGGTCCAAAGTGCGCCGCAAAGCCTCATATCGCCGTGCCGAGTACAGCCGCGTCTGCTCCTCCGGCTGGAGGATGTAGCTGGCGCGCTGGGGCTCGTGCATCCTGGGTCTCCCGGCCATGTGTCGAGTCGGGCCAACGGGAGAGGGATGCAAGCGCCGTGCCAGGTCGGACTCTTTTGTGGTCCGGTGCCCGGAATCCCTGGGCCTTCGGAGGCGCTGCCGGAGAGAGCCGGCGGCAGCCTGTTCAGGGCGTCGCGGCCGGGGCCGCGGGAGCCGCCGGCGGAGGGGTCGCGGGCGGTGCGGCGGGGTGCAGCGTGACGGTCCTGCCGGTGACAATCCCGGCGTGGGTCCAGGGCGACACCGGGCCGGCGGCAGGCTTCAGCGTGCCCTTGGAGACGGCGGCTCGGGCGGCGGCCAGGGTTTCGGCGACGGGGTCCTTGCCCGCGTCCTTCAGCTCCTTGGCCTTGGCCGCCGGCGTCATCTGGATCTGGAGCTGCGGCAGGCCGGTCTGCTTGTCTTGCGTCCAGGCGACCATCACCGGCCGGCTCGCCGGCGAGGCCGGGCCGGTCAGGGTGAGGCTGTTCACCAGCGGCTTCATGGCGTCCAGCCCGGGCTGTGCCGGCGCGGCGGCCACCAGGGTGTAGATCACCCCGCCGGCGCCCTCACCCACCGCGATCTGCACCAGGCACGCGGACGCGTCGGGTGCGGGCAGCGTGTTCGCTTCGACCCGGCTCCAGTCGGGCGACGCAGTCAGCCTCACGCCGGCTTCAGGCACCTCCACCGGCCTCAGCGTCGAGGCGGCGGGGGCCGGCGGGGTGCTCGGCACGGGCCGGCGCGGCACGTACCTCTCCGGCGCGGGGCGCTGCTTCGGGCAGCCGGTGAGCAGAGCAGCCAGGGCGACGCCGGCGCCGAGCCACAGACGGGTGCGCGATCTCACGGTCATCCTCCCGAGCGCCCGGTGCCGGGCCATCGCATTAGTTACGCAGCATAGTGCGCGGCGCGCCACGAGATCCAGCCGCTGGGCGCTCGCCCCCGTCGTGTTGGTACCCCCTCCT
>JACPDV010000394.1 GCA_016183835.1 Armatimonadota bacterium | reverse complement strand
GTGTGCGGATCCTCGTAGAAGAGGTGGTCGGGATCGAGGTCGGCGAGGGTGGCGGGCGGCTCCGGCGGATGCTGCGGCAGGTTCGCCTCGGGGCAGACCAGGGGCGTCGGCCAACCGCGGAACCAGATCCACTCCTCGCCGTTGTCCCGCGTCTCCCGCCGCTCGATCTGCGCGTCGATGTCCGGATCCCGGCCGGGCAGGTTGATCAGGACGCCGTCCATCCCGTACCGCTCGGCGAGGGCGACGAAGGAGTCCACGATCGCATCGTTGTGCAGCCAGAAATCGGCGGGCGACACGTCGAGGTGGAGGAAGTAGTGGCCGATGGCCAGTTGGCACATGAACGGCACGCGATCGGCCTCGCGCCCGGCCATGGCACACTGGACCCGCTCCCGTCCGGTCATTTCGCCTCCTTCGGCGCGGCCGTGACGCCCAGCAGCCGCATCCGGTCGAGCCCGAACACGGTCTGCCGCGTCGCCATGCTGAACGACTTGCCCATCCCACTCGGCGAGCCGTCGAACTGCCCGGCCATCATCTTCCGCCAGAACTCGCCGTAGCTCGCGTCCTTGGTCTTCTCGAAGGCATAGGCGATCACCTCGTCGTTGATCACCACGGTCAGGCTCCGGTCGCCTGAGTTGGCGAAGTTGGGCGCGTTGGTGATGTACCGGAAGCCCTTGTCCGGCGGCACCCAGCTCTCCTTGATCAGCCAGTCGGCCGCGCGAACCAGGCTGTGCTCCACGTCTTCCCGGGGGCGCGGCTCCTGCTCCAGGTAGCGCAACATGCCGTGGGTCAGGATGCCTACCGCGAACGCCTTGCCGCCGAGGAGCTGCTTGCCCTCGGTCTCCGAGCCGTAGTGGAAGTGCGGGAAGCCGCCGGTCCGGGCCTCCTGTCGCTCCAGCGTGCGCTCGATCATCAGCCGGGCGGCGTTCAGGTAGTAGGGATTGCCGCTGAAGTTGTACGCCGCGACGGCGTTGATCAGCGGCCAGCCGCCGCTGCGCTCGATGTCGTAGTCGAAGGCCGGGGTCAGCTTCTCGGACTGGTTGGTGCAGACCCGCTCGGCGCACTCGCGGAGGAACGGGTCGCCGGTGAGCGCGGCGTAGAGCCAGTTGCCCTCCTGGAAGATGTGCCCCTGCCGGTCCACCACCCCGGCGAAGAAGCCTTGCCCGAAGCGCTTGGCGTAGGCGGCCACGTCGCCGGTGCCGAGGAGCGGGCTGTCCACCGGCAGGTCGGTGCCCACGTGGTTGTAGCTGTGGGCGTAGACCAGCCCGTTCTGCGCGTCGAACGGCGCGCCCCAGATGGTGTCGGTGGTGGAGTAGTGCCGGGCCATCTCCAGCCCGCGGTCGAAGTAGCGCCGGTCGAGACAGCGCAGCCACTGCACCGCGCATGACCAGGCGAGGTCGTACTCGCTGTTGCCGTGGTTCATCACCCGCTCGCCGAACCAGTCGCCGTAGCTCATCCAGCCGAACGTACGGTTGGCGATGCGATCCTGCTCGGTGCGGAGGTAGCCGCGGTCGAACCATGCGTCGTAGGAGTCCCACACACCGGCGGTGCGCGGGAAGACCGGGCGGCCGAGCACGCCGGTGCCGCACAGGTACTCCGCCGTCGCCTGCGGCAGCAGCGGGTGGCTGCACCACTCGGCGAAGGCGCGGTCGTCGGCCGGGTCGCCTGCCGGCGCGTAGCGCACGTCCACCTGCCGCGCGAGCCGGCGGTCTACGAGACCGACGCCGACCGCGGGGACTGCTACCGCACCCTGGCCTGGCTGCGCGACGGCAAGTACCGCTTCCGCGCCGGGCGGCACCCAGCGGGTCGAGTGGCGGGACGAGGCGGATGTGCAGCCCGTCGGGCTTCACAGCGAAGCCCTTCGGGTAGCGCTGCCAGAAGTCGGGCATGACGGCGGTGATGCGGGTCCGCGCGTCGAAGGCGCTGGCCACGCCGAGGCTGCGCTCGCCGCCGGCGCCGGCGCGGGTCCGGTAGCGGCTCTCCGTGTCCTGTTGCAGCCACAGCCCGTCGGTGTCCGGAGGCGCGGCGGCCGGCCCGCCGTCGAACCCGCCCTGCACCGCGGCGCCGAGGTCGAGCGGCGCACGCAGCGCCAGCATCCCGATGGACTCGAAGGTGGGGGTGGGCGAGTCGTCGCCGACGGTGATGCTGACCTGCATCCACGGCTGCCCGGCCCAGAGCGTGACGCGGGTCAGGTACCACCAGTGGCGGTTGCCTTGCAGGTCTACCAGCGGGCCGGTCCACATCAGCCGGGCGGTCACCGGGCCGTTGCACTCCACCGCGAAGCGGGTGGGCGGGCCCATGGTGTACAGCTTGCCGTCGGCGCCATCGAGGCGCAGGTTGGCGCCGATGGGCTTGCCGGTGACCCGCTCGTCGTCGGCCACCGTGCCGTCGTGGTTGCGGTCGATGCCGACGTTGGCGAACAGGGCGGGGAGCTTCTTCCCCACGTCGAAGGCCAGAGCTGCCGTGCGCACGCGCCATCCGTCGGGGGTGTCCTCCACCGACGCGAGCGGCGCGGACGTCGTCCCCCGCACGCCTGGGCCGGCCTCCACACGGTAGCTGTCGGGCCCGCCAGGCGTGCTGTCGGCCAGGAAGTGCAACGTGGCCCACTTCACGCTGCCATCGGGCCAGCGCGAGAAGACCTCGGCCTGCAGCTTCACGGGGGCGCCGTCGAAGTCGAAGAGGCAGAGCTGGTCGACGGAGGCCAGCCGGCCCTCGGCGAACGGCAGGCCGATCGTCGCCGGCCAGCGGTCTCGCGGCTTGCCAGTGGTCTCGGGAACTTGCAGCGGGATGGTGAGGCGATGGGTGGTAGGCGGCTTGGGCGGCGCCGCCGTGAACCGCACCGGGGCGGACCGAATCCCCACGTCGCCGCTCCGGGCCACCACGCGCGCCTCGATCCGCTGCGCCGAGTCGAGCCCGGTGAGGACCACGCGGTGGCTGCGGCCGGAATACGAGGAGAGGGGCGTGCGCCGGTCGAGCTTGCCCGGCGCGCCGTACTCCACGAACCCGGTCTCGGCGATGGCGCTTGTGGTCCAGCAGAGGTCGGCCTCGCCGGGCGCCGGGCTCCACACCTCCAGGTTCTCAATCCGCGGCGGCGGCTGCACGATCGCGCGGGTGCTCACCAGCAGCCGCTGCACGCGGTAGGCGTCGAGGCTCACCGTGGCGGCGAAGCTGAGCGTGTCGCCCGGCTTCACCTCGAGCGGCTGCTTGAGGCAGAGCAGCAGGTCGCCGCGCTGGTCGCCGAGCCACTCGCCCACCTGCTTGCCGTTGAGCGTGAGATCCAGCCCCTCGGTGCCGTTGGCGCTGTCGGTGAGCTGCGCGGCGGCGTAGAAGCGGCCGGCCTTCGGGAACACGTACGCGAAGCTCTGCCCGGCCTCGGTGCCCCGGATACGTGCGCCGTACTCCACCTCGAACCCGTTGAGCTTCAGGTCGCAGGCGTCCACGTCCCAGCCCTGCCCGCCCTCTTTGACCCAGGCGACGATCCCGTTCCAGGGCGTGCGCCTTTCGACGTTGGCGGCGGCGGCGCTGACGGGCACGAAGCGGACGTAGTCGTAGTAGCCGCTGCCGGGCGCGTTCGGTGGGTTGGCGTAGCGGTCGTCCACCCACAGCTCGAAGCGGCCGTCGCGCAGCTCCTTAACGCCGAGACTCAGCTCGCCGCCGGCGTGAGAGAACCAGGTCTTGCCGTCGAGCGAGTAGCCGAGCGGCCGGCCGGGCGGGCTGACGAAGATGGCGTACCAGCCGGGCTGCAAGCCGGTGACTGTGCTGTGCAGGGGCGGCGCGCCGTCTTCGGGCCGCTCGCGGTCGGCCGGCGTGGTGGGCGAGGCGAGCGACGCGCCGCGGGAGCGCTTGTGCTCGATGTCCTCCTCCTGGGTCCACAGGCACCAGTGGTCCGGCGTCCGCTGGTCCTTGAGCCAGGCGCCCTTCGGCTCGGAGATGTCCTCGGCCTCGAAGACGATCCCGGCCGGGGTGATGGCCCCGGCGGGCCAGAGGCAGGGGAGTAGGACGAGGAGAAGGCAGAGTCTCGGCCGCATCGGGGGCTCCGGCGGGAGTCTACGAGAGGCGTGAGCGCGGTGTCAAACGGTCGGGCTTGACCGGGTGCGAGTTGGCCGCGGGGCACCCCCGGCCGTGAACGACCGGCTGGGAACACAAAGGCCGCCTACGCGGCCTTCGTTGCGCCACCCGGCCCTTCAGGGCCGGGCGGGGCGGGGCCGCATCTGGTCTTGCGCCTGCGCTTGACTTCGCGTGCCGCCGGGAGCATAACGACACCGCTGGAGAGCCACATGCGCAGAGGATCCTGGCTGGCCGTTCCCGTGGTGCTTGCGGTCCTGGCAGCGTGGGCCGCCGACATGGTCACCTACCTGGCCGACGATCCCATCCACCGGGACTGCATCACCATCACCTCCGACGCCCCGCTCGAGTTCATGGTCACGCGCACTCAGGAGGTCACCGGGACGGTGCAGGTCAACCCGGACAACATCCTGGACCGCCCCACCGCCCATTTCGAGCTGGACGCCGCCAAGCTGAGCAACGGGATCCCCCTGCGCGACCAGATCATGCGCGGACCCGACTGGCTCGATGTCGACCAGTTCCCCAAGGTCACCTTCGACCTCAAGCAGGTCAAGTCGCCCAACCAGCCCACGCCGCTCAAACCGGGTCAGTCGCTGTCCATCGACGTGGTCGGCTCGCTGTCGCTCAAGGGTCGGACGCTCGACGTGCCGGCGACCATCGTGGTCACGGCGCTCCCGGCCGACGACGAGACGGCCACGCGGCTGCCCGGCGATCTGCTCAAGGTGGCGGCCTCCTTCGACATCTTCCTCACGGACTTCGGCATCGACCTGGGTCCGAAGGCGGTGCGCAAGGTGGCCAACCGGCAGCATGTCGACGTGCGGATCCTCACCAGCACCAAGAAGTTCGTGCCGCCGACGCGGTGAGAGCGTTCCTCGTCTCCCCCATCCCCCGGCGGCTGAAGCCACGGCTACCATGCGAAGTCCGCCTGCGCGGGCTCCCCATCCGGAACCCTCGCAGGAGGGTTTGGCATGGTTGCCGCGGTTTCCAACCGCCGGGCAGGCCCCCGCGAAGCTCAATAGTGCCGCACGTTCAGCGCCGCGCCGCTGATTCCCGACGCCTCGTCGGACGACAGGAACACCGCCACCTTGGCCACCTCGGACGGCTGCATGATGCTCGCCGGGTCTTCATCCGGGAAGTGCGACGAGCGCAGCTCGCTGGCCACCGGGCCGGGGCAGATGGCGTTGCACGTCACGCCCGGCCGACCCGCTGCCTTCAGCTCCCGGGCCATCACCTCGGTCAGGAGGTTCACGCCCGCCTTCGCCGCCGAGTAGGCACAGTACTCCGGCCCGCCGCCGTAGGCCGCCATGCTCGAGACGTTCACGATCCGCCCGCTCCCCCGCTCGATCAGGTGCGGCGCCACGGTGTGCATCCCCAGGAACACGCTGCGCAGGTTCAGCGCCACCACCTGGTCGAACTCCTCGGGCGCCATGTCCACGATCCAGCGGAAGATCCCGCCCCCGGCGTTGTTGACCAGGATGTCGATCCGCCCCAGCTCGGCCAGGACGGCGTCCACCGCGCGCCGCCAGGCGGCGGCGTCGGTCACGTCCAGGGGCACCGGCACAGCGTGCCGGCCGAGCGCGCGGCATTCGGCGGCCACGGCTTCGAGCTGCGCCACGCTCCGCGCCGCGACGGCCACGTCGGCGCCCTCGGCGGCGAAGGCGAGGGCGATCGCCCGGCCGATGCCCCGGCCGCCGCCCGTGACCAGCGCGGCCTTGCCCGGGAGGCGCACGATCAGCTCACCAGCATGGCGATGGACGGCTGCCGCAGCGTGCCCTCCAGCTCCACCGGCCCGCACAGCTCCCCGTCGGCGACGGCTTCGAGCCACTCGTTGCCGAGGGCGTCGGCGCGGACCTGCTCCACCGCCGCCAGCCGCGCCTCGTGAACGTCGAGCAGCCGATCGGAGGCGAGGAACATCACGAAGGGCCGGCCCTCCTGGTAAGGGTTGCGGTATGTGAGAGCGTACAGGTACATGCGCGGCCTTTCCCTGCGCCGGTCGGCTTGGGCTTGTTTCCCCGTCGCGGCCGTGGCTCCTCCCCGGCAGGAGTCGCCCGCCGCCTACCCAACCATGTTCCCGGCTGGACGAGGAGCAGGGCCTTGAGCCAACAGGTTGGTGTGGTCGGGCTGGGAATCATGGGCAGCCGCATGGCGCGGAACCTGGTCAAGGCCGGGTACGAGGTCACCGCGTGGAACCGCACGGCCCGGCCGGAGCTGGACGAGATCGGTGCGCGGCTGGTGGCGACGCCGGCGGAGGTGGGCGCCGCGGCGCCGGTGGTGATCACCATGCTCACCGACGCGCCGGCGGTGCTCGAGCGGGCCACCCGCGAGGGTGGGTTCTACGCGGCGCTGGCGCGGCACGAGCGGCCGATCCACGTCAGCATGGAAACCATCGGCGGCGAGCACACGCGCGCCCTGGCGAAGGTCGCGGCGGAAGTGGGCATCACGCTGCTGGGCGCGCCGGTGAGCGGCGGCAGCGGCGGCGCCGCGGCCGGCGCCCTGGCCATCATGGCGCGCGGGCCGCACGACGCGTTCGAGGCCGTCGAGCCGGTTTTCGATGTGCTCGGCGACCCGGCCAAGCGCGCGTATTGCGGACCCAACGTGGGGGCCGGACCCGACCTCAAGCTCGACAACAACCTGTGCCTGCTGGACGGCCTGGTGACGGTGTTCCTGAGCTGCCTCGGGGCGCTCGATGCGGGGCTCGATCCGGCGGTGGCGTACCGGGTGTTCCTCGGCTCCACGGGCGACAGCGTGGCCATGCGCGGGCGCTGCTACCTGCCGGGCGCGGCTCCGAACAACCCGGTGGACAACGGCTTCGCCCCCATCTACAAGCTCAAGGACGCGCTCAAGGACCTCCGCCTGTGGGCCGACAAGGCCCGCCGGCTCGGGCTGCCCTGCGGCCGGGTGCAGCACACCATCGACCTCTACGACGAAGCGCTGCGCGAGGGCTGGGGCGAGCTGGACTTCTCGGTGATCCTCAACGTCATCCTCCGCCGCGCCGGCCGGCCCCAGCTCCCGACGCTGCTCGACCGCTCCCTGTAACGCCGCCGGGCCGGGCGGTCACCCTGCGATGGGAGCGGTGGCTCCGGGGTGGGCTGACGCCCGGCGGATCCACGCGGGAGGCTTGGTGGCCTGATGTCGAAGCGAAATGTGGTCTTCCTGCTGCTCCTGGCCGGGATGCTGGCGGCGGTGGTCCTGGCGGTGCGCGATCAGCGACAGGTGGCGGCCTTCGACAAACAGTACGCCGGCATGCTCGAGCGGCTGGGCAAGGCCATCAACGCCGCCATTCAGGACCGCGCGGCCTTGCCGGACTACCAGGCTGAGGCGGCGAAAGTGCTGGCAGAGCTCAAGGCCATGCCGATGTGCCGCAACGAGACCCGGATGATCCTCCGTCAGCGGCTCGGAGGCATGCTCATCGCCCACGAGGAGATGTGCAAGAACGACCCGCTCGAGGCAGGTTCGTCGCAAAAGCTCGCGGACATCGGCAACACGCTGACCGAACTCAATCAGTGCGTCGCCCAGGGCATTCCCTTCCCTGAGGAGTGACCCAGCAGCCCCGCGCCGCGGCTGCTCGTCAACTCGTTCCTCACCCCGGCGGCGCGGAAGCACTGCTCGTAGACCCGCAGCGCGTCGCGGCACTGCTCCGCCGTCACCGCCAGCTCGGACTTGCCCAGCATCGCGTCGCGCACGTTCTGGTAGTAGTCGCCCCACCGGCCGGCCACCGGGCCGAAGCCGTCGGCCGGCTTGAGGCTCTCGAGCCGCACCGCCTCGCGCGGCAGGCAGGCCGCTGGTCCGCCCGAGGGCACCTTCCGGGTGGCGCGCATCACGCTCTCCTGCGGATCGATGCCGTCGACCACCAGCGTCCCGGCGCTGCCGTTGATCCACCAATGCGGCTTCTCCACCAGCGTCTGCACCCCGGCGGTGACGGTGATCCGCCGGCCGTCGGCGTAATGGAGCACCACGTACCCCTCGGTGTCGACCTCGCAGCCATCCTGGCGGTACTGCAGGTCGCAGAAGACGCGGTCCGGGTCGGCGCCGCCGAGGAGCACGGCCTGGTCCATGAGGTGGGCGCCCCAGTCCACGATCTGCCCGCCGAAGCCCTCCCGGGTGGAGCGCCAGCGGCGCTCGCCGGTGAGCGGGCGGAGCGGCAGGCCGGGGCGGGTGACGGCGATGTCCACGGTCCACACCTCGCCCAGCCACCCGCCCTCCAGCGCAGCCAGCACGGTCAGGAAGTCGCTGTCCCAACGCCGGTTGTGGAACACGCTGAGGAGCTTGCCACTGCGCTCGGCGGAGGCGATCATGGCATCGGCCTCGGCCACCGAGCGGCACATGATCTTGTCCGTCACCACCGCCTTGCCGGCGTCGAGCGCGGCGACCGCCTGCGCGGCGTGGACGTCGTGCGGCGTGGCGAGCACCACCAGGTCCACGGCGTCCGCGGCGAGCAGGGCATCGAAGTCAGGGGTGATCAGCGCGCCCGGGTTCTGCTTGCGGGCCCGCGCCAGCTTGTCCGCGCTGCGGCTCATCACGGCGGTGATCTGCAGCCCGTCGACCTCGTCGATGAGCAGCTTGTGGAACCACTCGCCGGCCAGGCCGTAGCCGACGATCCCGACGCCGATGGTGTCCATGCCGGGTCCCTCCGGGCGGCGGATGGTAGCATGTTCCAGGTCGGAAGGGAAGCCGCTGGCGGCTTCACCAGGGCGAAGTCAAAGCCAAAGTCGGCAGCGCGATCCGGCCCCCTCTCCTTGCCTAGGAGAGGGCTGGGGTGAGGTCCCGTCCCGCCTTGCTGGTGTTGGACCCCCCCTGC
>JACPDV010000062.1:15630-19241 GCA_016183835.1 Armatimonadota bacterium | reverse complement strand
CGGCGCGTGCCGTACCCCGGCGGGCGGCTGCGCGTCAGCGGCTGGGTGAAGACGGCGGACGTGGTCCGCGGCGAGGCGCCGTGGCACCTCGCGGCGCTGCAGCTCATCAGCTTCGATGCCGGCGGGCAGGCGGTGGGCCATCACGACGTGGTGCTGCTCGGCGGCACCACCGACTGGACGCGCTACGAGACCACGGTCCTGCTCTCCGGCGCCGTCGCAGCGGTCGAGGTGCATTGCCATTTGTGGGGCGAGAAGACCCGCGGCCGGGCCTGGTTCGACGATGTGGAGCTGGAGTTCCTCCCCGGCCCGCCCGGCCTGCTCCGGCGCAAGCTCGATCTGGCCCGGGCCGAGGTCACCGTGGACCTCGGGCGCGACCTCGGCGAGTTCCGCCATCTCTGGATCGGCAGCGACGTGGGATGGTCCGACCGGGTGCTCACGCCGACGCAGATCGACGCGATGCGCGTCGCCCGGATGGCCGGCTTCCGCTACGTCCGGCTCCACGACATGGTCCACAATCCGCGCGTCTACCACGAGCTGCCCGACGGCACGCCGGTCTACGCGTGGACCGGCTTTGACCGCCGTATCGGCGCCGTGGTGGACAACGGCCTGCTGCCGGTGGTGGTGCTCGAAGGCATGCCGCCCGAGCTGGCCACGCGCGACGGCGGGCTCGACTGGTGCAATCCCTACCCGCCGCGGGACGCCGCAGCCCACCGCAGGTGGCAGGAGCTGGTCCGGCAGATCGTCGCCCACTGCCGGGAGCGGTGGGGCGACGGTGTCCGCGACTGGTACTTCGAGGTGTGGAACGAGCCGGACGCCTCAGGCTACTTCGCCGGCACGCTGGAGGAGTACTTGCGGATCTACGACCACGCCGTGGCCGGTGCCACGGCGGCCGACCCCGCCATCCGCATCGGCGGGCCCGGCGGCGCCGGCACCGGCTGGTGCGGGCCGCTCCTCGAGCACTGCCGCGCCGGGCGGAACGACGCCACCGGCGGCACCGGCGCGCGCATCGACTTCCTCTCCTGGCACCTCTACACCGTGGGCGTCGGGCTGCCCACCTTCGCCGTGCTCGAGGACAATCTCGGCACGGTGCGCCGCCTGCTCGACGCCTCGCCCGCCTACCGCGACCTGCCCACGCTGATCACCGAGTGGGGCTGCGCGTCGTCCAACAGCCCGGTCCACGACCGGCCCTACGACGCGGCGTTCAGGGCCCTGGCGGTGCGGGCGTTCCTCGACCACGGCATCACGCTGGCGCTGCCGTTCTGCCTCGGCGAAGGGCCGCCGCACGCTCACGACGGCTTCATGGGCGGCTTGGCGCTGTTCACCAAGACCACCATCCCCAAGCCCGGCTTCCGCGCCTTTGAGCTGCTGGGGCCGATGGTCGGCCGGCGGGTCGCCTGCGACAGCTCCAACGACCCCGTGGGCGGCCTGGCCGCGTGGTCGGCGGCTGGCCGGGAACTGAGGGTGCTGCTCTACAACCTGATCGAGGACTACCGCCGGCCGGCGTACGAGACCGCGGTGAGCCTCACGGTCAAGGGCTTGCCGCCCGGCGAATGGAGCGCGCGACTGACGCGCATCGCCCCGGGCGAGGTGGATCCCTACCTGGCGTGGGAGGCCATGAGTCGCCCGGAGACGCTGACCCGGGAGCAGCACGAGCAGCTCCTGCAGGCGTCGGCGCTGCGCCCGGCGGAGGCGCTCAACTTCTCCGGCGGACGAGCGGCGCTCAGCTTGCCCGGCTCCGCCGTGGCCCTGATCGAGCTGCGGCCGGCGCGACGTTAGGCCACCGGCTCCAGCCGCGCCTCGAGCACCTGCTCCACGAGCGCCACGTTCTCCTCCACCATGCCGTCCTTGTCGCCGCGGTGCACGCCCACGTTGACCACGTCGCCCGGCTTGATGTGGTCGAACGCATACTCGAACGCCATGCGCGGGTCGATCCGCCCGGCGCCCATGATCTTGTAGCCGATGCACGGCTTGCGGATGCGCTGGATGGCGTCCACGGCGAGTTGCATGTCGCTCAACTGGAAACGGTCGCCGCGCCCGGCGTGGAGGCTGCCGCAGTTGAAGAAGCAGACCACGTGGAAGTCCACGCAGTCGAGGCTGTCCACCCACAGGTGGGCCGCCGCGCTGTGCCCCGCCACGCCCACCGGCACGCCCGTGGCGCGTGCGTGGTCGCACCAGCGGCGCAGCGTGGCCTCGTCGCGCTCCTGGTAGAACCGGTCGGTCCATCCGCCGTGGAAGTAGAACGCCGTGGCGCCGATGGACACGGCGTGGTCCACGGCCGCCTCCATCTTCCCATCGAACGGCCGATCGCTGAGCTGCCCGATCCACTGCAGCCGGCCGCCCGAGCCGAGGTAGTCCTCGACCGTTTGGATCACGTGGGGCGTCTCGTTGTTGGTGATGATGGTGTTGATGCCGGCGGCCTCGGCGCGCGCCCAGGTCTCGCGGATGCGGTCGGGCGTGTGCCAGGACTTCATCGCCTCGTCGCGCTCGCGGTTCTGGTGGGAGAACCCGCCGAACGGGTTGGCGCCGAGGATCAGCCGGGTGACGTGAACGCCGCAGAAGTCGACGACGGGCAGCATGGCGGTAGCCTCCACGCCTCCACACTACTTCGCCAGAGTTTTGGCGTCAAGGCGGCTTGGGTCCGAGGCCGTCCTCCGAGACCCCATCCGACAGCACCAGAGAGAGCCGTCATTGCGAGGAGCGCAGCGACGAAGCAATCGCGTTGGCCCACTGCCTAACGACGTAGACAGCCGGTCCGAGGGCGACTGGTGAATGAGATTGCTTCGTCGCTGCGCTCCTCGCAATGACGAGTTGTGCGGTGTCCCAGAGGAAGACCCACGCCCGCCTACTTCAGCCCGGTCAGCCACTCGCTCAGGACCTTGAGGTCGGCGTCGCTGATCTTGCCCGCGTAGCTCGGCATCCGCGCCCCCGGCTTGTGCGACTTGGGGTCCTTGATCTGGGCAACGAACCACGCCGCGTCGCGACCTGCTTTGCCGCCTACCTTGGTGAGGTCCGGCGCGCGGCGGCCGCCTTGGCCCTTCACCGCGTGGCAGCGCACGCAGCCGTTGGCGTTGAACAGCTTCGCGCCCGGCTCGGTGGAGCTGAGCATCTGCGCCCCGCCCATGCCGCCTCCCGGCCCGCCCGTCGCGCCCGGCCCACCGGCCGGCGGCGCCGACTTGCTGCAGCCGGCCACACAGAGCAGCGTCACAGACGCCAGGCACAGCACCAGTTTGTGCATGACCGCGATCCCTTCGCCGCCTCTGTGTGCCGGCCGCGGCGACTGGCATTACGCGCCCGCCGGCGGGCAGGAAGCCGAGCCTTGACATCGAACCCACGACGGCCGACCGTGTCTTGGGAGACCCCGCTTGGAAGTCCTCCGCCACCTTCGCGGACACCGCAACCGGCTGCTCGCCGACCCGCACCGCCCGGTCTGGCACCTCTGCTCGCCCGAGGGCACCGCGATGCCGTTCGACCCCAACGGCGCCCTCTACTGGAACGGCCGCTACCACCTCTTCCACATCTACCAGCACCCGGGCCTGCCCCACGGCGGGCATTGCTGGGCGCACGTCTCCAGCGCCGACCTGCTTCACTGGCGCTGGCACCGCACCGCCCTG
>JACPDV010000062.1:9439-15604 GCA_016183835.1 Armatimonadota bacterium | reverse complement strand
ACTGGCGCTGGCACCCGGTCGCCCTGGCGCCGCGCAAACACGATCCCGACGTCGGCATCTTCAGCGGCAACGCCTTCCTCGACCGTGACGGCGTGCCCACCATCGCCTACTTCGGCATCCACGCCGGCATCTGCCTCGCGGTCAGCCACGACGAGAACCTCGACGTCTGGCGCAAACACCCGGGCAACCCGGTGATCCGGATCCCGGAGAAGGGCGATCCGGGCCACGGCGTCTACAACGTCTTCGATCCCCACATCTGGCTCGAGGGCGACACCTACTACGCCGCCCTCGGCGGCAAGGTGCTCCCCAGCGGCGAGCGCGACACGCTGTTCCTCTTCCGCTCGCAGGACCTGGCCGAGTGGGAGTATCTGCACCCGCTCTACGAGCCGCGCGCCAACTGGACCGGCGTGGACGAAGACTGCGCCTGCCCCGACTTCTTCCCCCTCGGCGGACGCCACGCACTGCTCTGCATCAGCCACTCGCGCGGCTGCCGGATGTACCTCGGCAAGTGGCAGAACGAGACCTACCTGCCCGAGGAGCATCACCGCATGAACTTCCCGGGCGGCACGTGCTTCGCGCCCGAGAGCCTGCTCGACCCCCGCGGCCGGCGCATCTTCTGGGCCTGGGCGCTCGACCAGCACGGCACGCGGACGCGCACCGAGGGTGGCTGGAGCGGCGTCATGACGCTGCCGCGGCAGCTCGGCCTCGACCCGGCCGGACGCCTGCGGATCGAGCCGGTGCAGGAGCTGGAGCGGCTCCGCGGCGCGCCGTCATCGACCAAGGGCCTCAAGCTGCAGGCGGGGCAGGAGGAGCCCATCCCGGCCGTGCGGGGCGACAGCCTCGAGCTGCGGCTGGTGGCCAGGCCGGAGGGCGCCCAGCAGGTCGGCCTCGCGGTGCGCCGCTCGCCCGATGGCGAGGAGCAGACGCGCGTGGTCTGTGACCTGCGCACCAACCGGCTGCGCATCGAGCTCGAGCGCTCCAGCCTCAACCCCGAGATGCGCCACCACCAGTTCTGCATGGTTTCCGGGCAGGACGACCCGGTGGTCACCGCTCAGGAGGCGCCGTTCGAGCTGGCGCGGGGCGAAGCGCTCGAGCTGCGGGTGTTCCTCGACCGCTCCATCCTCGAGGTTTTCGCCAACTCGCGGCAGTGCCTCACACAACGGATCTACCCGACGCGGGACGACAGCCAGGGGGTCTCCGTCTTCGCCGTCGGCGGTGCTGCGCGGGTGGAGGAGCTCACCGGGTGGGCCATGGCGCCGACCAATCCGTGGTAGGCTGCGCCGTGGCTATTCGAACTCGGCACACGGCGAAGGCAGGATGTCGAGCGGCGGGTCGGCCACTTGCGGTGGCAGCTCGAGGACTCGCAGCCGGTTGATGGGGATGGGCGACAGGTCGGGGTAGTCGTCGTCGGGCAGCAGCCCATCGAACGCGCCGGGCGGCAGGCTGAGCGGGTTGACGGCGTAGAGCTCCACGCCTTCGCCGCTGTCGGCGAGGTAGACGCCATACACCTGGAGCGCGCGAGCGATGGCTGCCTGCCAAGGCGCCAGGCCGAGGGTGTCCAGGTCGAGCTCCGGATCGAGCTGCAGCCGGGCGCCTTCGGGCAAAGCGTCCGCGCGCTGGCTCTCGCCGTCGCTCTCCGTGGCCGGGGGCACCGGCCCGCCGGCCCGGACGAAGTCGTAGCTCATCACCAGGGCGTGGTCGATGCGGCCGGCGCGCAGCTCCTCCGGCCACACCAGGCCGGCCGCCAGCGCGAAGCCGGAGCCTCGCGCCGAGAGCCCACGGGCGTACAGCCCGTCGCCGCGGATGGTGGTCACGTTAGCCCAGCTCGCCGACCAGCCGGCGCCGTCCCGCCGCGCCTGCCAGAGATCCCATTCGCAGCCGTCGTCAGCGTCGATCAGGCAGAGCTGACCATCGTCCTCGGGATCGGGCTGCGCCCCGCCGGGGATGGGGACGCCGCGCAGTGCCGCGCGGGGCGCCCAGTCGGCGGTCAGCCGCACCCGGTAGCGCGGCGTGGCCGCATCCACGAAGTACACCGGCACCGACCATCGACGCCAGCCGAGGACGAAGCTGTGCCTGGCCGATTCCGCCAAACCAGCGAGCGCCGCCGCCGAGAGCGGGTCCACGCGCGCCCCGGCAGGCACAGGCACGTTGAACGGGCTGTCGGCGCTGTAGAACCTGGGCCGCAGCGCCGCCGCCGCGGCGCCGGCGGGTGGCGCGCCGCCGTCGCAGCTCGCCAGCGCCAGCCCCAACGCGACGAACACCAACGCGGGTCGCAGGCGCACCATCGCCACCTCCGTGCCCGGCGGGACCGCCTCCATTGTAGGCGCGAGCATCTCGCTGGAATCGTTGGCCGTTCGAGCGGAACAGGTCCAAAGGTCGCCTGCCGAGCGCGCCGCCGGCGGTGCTGCGCGGGTCGAGGAGCTCACCGGGTGGACGCTGGCGGCCACGAATCCGTGGTCCTGCGGTGGGAGGCACCCTTTCAGGGCCGCGTTGGGGCCAGGGCCGGGCTGGGCGGGCCGGTGATGACGAACCAGCGGAGCATGTGGTAGAGTCATCCTCCGTGGGAGTACCCTCATGCCTCGAATCCTCGTTGCCGTCCTGCTGGCCGCCGGGTTGGCGCTGCCGGTGCGCGCGGAGGTCGTGCTCCGCCGCGTTCCCGAGCGGGGGATCCAGCCGCAGGCCATGACGGGCTCAGACGGCCGCGTGCACTTGATCTTCTACCGTGGCGACGCCAAGGGCGGCGACGTCTACTACGCCGTCTCCCGTGACTCGGGGGCCAGCTTCTCAGCTCCTTTGCGGGTCAACACGCAGCCCGGCTCGGCCGTGGCCGCGGGCAACGTGCGCGGCGCGCAGCTTGCCCTGGGGCGTGACGGCCGGCCGCACGTCGCCTGGATGGGCGCGCAGAATGCGCAGCCCCGGGGTCCCGGCGGCGCCACACCGATGCTCTATACCCGCCTTGCCGACGACGGCCGCGCGTTCGAGCCCGAGCGGAACGTGATGCAGACGGCGGTCGGCCTCGACGGCGGCGGCACGGTGGCCGCCGACGGCGCCGGACACGTGTGGGTGATCTGGCACGCCACCGGCGAGCAGAAGGGCGAGGACCACCGCCGCGTGTGCGTCGCGCGCTCCGACGACGACGGCGCCACCTTTGCGCCCGAAGCCGCCGTGGACCCCGACGGCCGCGGCTGCTGCGCGTGCTGCATGATCCGCGCCTTCGCCGACTCCGCAGGCACCCTCTACATCCTCTACCGCTCGGCCGGGGAACGCGTGCACCGCGATATGTGGCTGATGGTCTCTACCAACCAGGGCCGCAGCTTCACGTCCGAAAAGGTCGCCGAGTGGAACGTGGGCATGTGCGTCATGAGCACCAGCACCTTCCAGCAGAGCGGGCCGCTGGTGACCATGACGTGGGAGGCGCTCGACCAGACCTACTTCGGCGCGCTCAACCCGGCGACCCACGCACTCCTCGGCCGCACCGCCGCGCCGGGCGACCCGCCCAGCCGGCGGCGCTACCCGGTGGCGGTGGTCAACCCGCAGGGCGAGACGCTCTTCGCCTGGACGGAGGGGATGAACTGGAACCAGGGCGGCTCGCTCTGCTGGCAGGTCTACGACCAGGACGGCCGGCCGACCGCCGACCGCGGCAGGGCGCCGGGCGTGCCCACCTGGAGCCTGGTGGCGGCCGTGCCCACGGCCGACGGGTTCGCGATCCTCTACTAAGCCGGGGGCCGGACTCTCGAGCATCTGAGCTCCCGGACACCCGTTGGAGGACCGGGCCGGGCCGGGGCCAACGCGGGCGCGGAGAACGTCCATGCCCCCGTATGCGTGGATCCCGGTGTGGTGCGGTCTCGCCGCGCAGCCCGCGCCCGCCGGCTGGGCCGCGCTGGCCGACCAGGCCGCGCAGCGGCCGGACCTGGCCGAACCCCTGCACAACACGGTGAACTGGGCACGCAAGGTGACCGCCAACCCCATCGTCAAGCGTGTCCACCGCTACGAGGACATCGGCCGCGACCGCTCCTGGCTGGACGGCCGGGCGAAGTTCATGGGGGGCCAGCCGCGGCAGGCCTGGTTCGGGCTGGCGATGTCCGACTTCGGCGCCACGAACATCCTCTTGACCGAACTGCCGCTGCTGGCGTTTGCCTACCGCTGCACTCGCGAGGAGCCGTTCCGGGCGCGGATCGAGGCCCAACTGCGCGAGACTGCCACCTGGTCGCCGCTGCAGCGGCCGGGCTGGCAGCTCTGCGTGCCCGCCCCCGATCCGGTGCCCGCCGACTACGACGACGGCAGTTGGCTGGCGACCGGCCAGGGCGTCCGCGCGCTGGCCGACACCCTCGAGCTGCTGCCGGACGGCGCCCTGCCCGCCGACGTGACGGCCGGTATCCACGCCCTGCTGCGTGCCGAGATCCCGCGCATTCGCGACGACTGGAAGCTCCATCACGGCTGGTTCCGCAGCGGCGACGGCCGCCCGCAGACCAACCAGTGGGTGCTGCCCACGGAGGGGCTGATTCGCGCCTGCCTGGCCGAGGGCCGCGAGCGCTTCGCGGCGGAGTATGAGCTGGGCGTGGCCAATCTGCTCCGCGCCATGGACGTCCAGGGCCGGCAGGGCGAGTTCAACGAGGGCATCGGCTACGCCATGTTCACCGTTGGCTCGATGCTCGCGGCGGCCCACGCAATGGCCGCGGACGGCGACCTGCGGGCGCTGAACCATCCCTTCCTGAGCGGCTTCCCCACGTGGGCCGTCGAGCACCTGCAGCCGGGCCGGTTCCGGGTCAACTGCTTCGACGGCGGAGGCGCTCGCACGCCGCGCGACGACTGGGCCACGCGCGGCCTGCTCTCCACCCTGGTGGCGTTCACCGGCAGCCCCGTGGCGCGCTTCGCCCTGAACCGGCTGTACGACAGCCCCAGCACCGACCTCGTCGGCCTGCTGACCCGCGCTTCGACCGGCCCGGAAGAGGCCCCGCCGCTGTTTGCCTGCTACGACGGACCGGCCCGGCGGGTGAACTGGCGCGAATCCTGGGACGATGCGGCGTCGGGCGTGTGGATCCGTGGCGGTCACCCGCTCGACAGCCATGACCACTTCGACCGGGGCCACGTCAACTTCATCGCCGCCGGCCAGCCGCTCTTGATCGAGGCCGGCACCCCCAGCTACGACACCCCCGGCATCGACAGGCTCTACCAGTCGGTGGCCGGCCACAACGTGCTGGAGGTCACCGGCCTGGCCGCAACACGGTCGCCCGCGCCCATCACCGTAGCCCGACTGGGCCCGGAGGGCGGCGACGTGACCGTGGACCCGACCGCCTGCTATCCCGGCCTGGAGCGCTGGCTGCGGCACGTGGTCTGGGACAAGGCGCGGCTGGCGGTGGACGACGAGGTCGCCGGCGTGCCCGGCCGGCCGGCGGCGCTGCTCTTTCGCTGGCATCTCGGCACGCAGGCGGAGGCCGAGGTCAGCGGCGACGCGGGTCGCTGGACGGTGCGCTGGCCCGAGGGGGAGATCACACTGGACAGCTCGTTGAGGGTGCAGGTGACCGCGGAGAAGCTGCCCGACAACACCGTCTGCCTGGGACAGAAAGACAACGGCTGGGACTTCCTGCACACTTGTGTGGTGGTGCGCACGGCCGAGCCGGCCGAGACCTGGCGGCTGTCCACGACCGTCACGCCGCGCTGATCGCGCGTTTGCGCCGCGTCACGCCGGGGCATGCTGGGGGAAAGCTCCCTCGCACGGGAGCGGGTCCGCCGACCCCTGGTGGAGACGATCGTGACGACCCGGCGCGGGTTCACCCTCATCGAGCTGCTGGTCGTGATCGCAATCATCGCGATCCTGGCGGGGATGCTCTTCCCCGTCTTCGCCCAGGCGCGCGGCAAGGCCGAGCGCATCAAGTGCACCTCCAACGTTCGCCAACTCGGCATGGCGATGCTGTTCTACTCCCAGGACTACGAGCAGAAGCTCCCGCCCTACAGCCACGGCGCGGGCTACAAGGGCAGCCTCGGCTACGCCGGCGCGGACGGCATGCGCTGGGCCGACATGCTCTGGCCGTATGTGAAAAACTCGCAGCTCTTCGACTGCCCCGCCGGCGACCAGGTGATGGCCGTCGCCGCCGGCGGGCTGTGGTTCGACATCAACCTGTACACCTACGGCTACTCCAGCCCGTCCAACGGGGCCACCGACTA
>JACPDV010000062.1:7970-9386 GCA_016183835.1 Armatimonadota bacterium | reverse complement strand
CCCCAACCCGGCCGACGACCTCGCCACGCTGGGCACCCGCGTCGACGGCGAGCGGCACACCCTCTGCACGGCCACCGACTACAACGCCTACTGGTGCAACGTGGCCTTCTGCGACGGGCACGCCAAGTACACCAAGCTCACCGACACCTACGACCACCACATGTGGAACATCCACAACACGCCGTGACCCGCGGCTGAGGCCGTAGCGGACGCCGGCTCGAGGACGGCAGATGGTGCGTCGGTGCGAGCCGGGGCCGGACAGCAGCGGCGCGGGAACCGCCGGTCACCTTGCCCCAAACGTCGCCCGGTTCGCCCGTGCGAACCACCCGTCCGCCCCCACCTCGAGGAACACCCGCACGGCCGTGAGGTAGTCGTCCACGATCTCCCACAGGCTCGGCAACGGCATGAAGCCGGGCCGGCCGAGATACCCCTGCCGACCCTCGAACGCCAGCCAGCCGAGGTGGGCTTGTCGGTGGAAGAGGATCGAGTTAAAGAAGAACGGCGGCGGTCTGGGTGGGTCGGCATCGCCGTTCAGCGCCCCGAGCTGCCGGCCTTTGCCGGCGAAGATCGGCGCGGCCCGCCGCTGCCACTCGCGTGCGCACTCCCAGTAGGGCGCCGGGTGCGACCGCGCCTGCATCAGGAAGTTGTACCCGCAGGCATGCAGGTCGAGCACCGCCTCGAGCTCCAGCCCGCGCACCGCGTCGAGCAGCGCCTGCACCTCCACCGCCTCGCTGTGCTCGTCCGAGAGCCGGCGGTTGATGGCCCAGCCCGCGCCGTTGAACTGCCCGCCCACGAAGATCGCGTCCGCCGGGTCGAAGTAGTAGCACGGCTCCAGGCTGTCCGCGTCGTAGGGCACCAGGCTGCCGTCGCGCTGCAGACCGGACGCATAGATCGTGCACGTGTCGACGCCCTGGGCGTGGAAGGTGTCGGGGCACACGGCGCGGCCGTCGGGGTTGAGCAGCGGCACCACGAACAGGTGGACACGATCGAGCGCCGCCAGCAGCTCCGGGTGCTCGCGCCCGTCCAGGTCGACGCCCTCTTCGAGCAGGCTCAAGAGGTTGATCGCCGAGGCCACGGTCCCCGGCTCGTGCCCGTGCGTGCCGCCGACGATCATCAGGCGCGTCTCGGTGTGGTCGTCCGGGTACTCCACCAGGTGCACCGGCCGGCCGTGCGTGCTGTGGCCGACGACGGTGGCCCGGCCGCGCGAGAGGCGGGTCGTCAGGTACTGCTCGACCCAATCCACGTTTGAGAGCCAGCAGTCGGGCACGGCGATCCGGGGAATGGGGATGGTCAATGGACACTCCCAACGGTCACGCGACCACCGTGTGGCACGGGCAGTCCGCTGCCCGTGTTCCGGGGATCCCCGAGTACACCTGCCGTACACGGGCAGCGGACTGCCCGTGCCACACAGGGGTC
>JACPDV010000062.1:0-7945 GCA_016183835.1 Armatimonadota bacterium | reverse complement strand
AGGGGTCCGGCTCGTCCGTCACCTCAACGTTCGGGCTCGACGGGCCTCAGCGCCAGCGCATCGAACCACAGCGCGAAGTGGTGGTCGGGCTCGTGCCGCCGGCCGGTCAGCCGGAGCCGGAAGGTGTGCTCCCCCGCGGTCAGCTCCACCTGCCCGAGCACACTCACGCCCTCCGGCGCGCCGGCGACGTCGATCAGCATCTCGGTCGCCTGGTCGCAGACGTGCTCCTCGCCGGCGTCGAACCGCCACGTGAACGGCGACAGGCTCCGCGGCGGCTTGAGCCGCGACAGCGCGTTCCCGGAGAAGAGCACTTCGTACCTGCCGGCCTGCGGCACCGTCAGCTTGACTTCCGCCCAGTGGCCCTCGGGCCCCGGCTCGGCGTCGCTCCAGATCTCGAGCAACCGGTCGGCCGAGTAGCCCGGGTGCGCGTTGCGCGCCCACCCCGCGCTGCAGGTGCCCGCCTCGGCCTCGGCGCAGAGCCCCTCCGCCGGCGGCTCCACCACGCTCACCACCTCGATCCGCCGCGCGCCGGCGAGGAACAGAACCTGCGAGTCGAGCGGCACTCGGCCTTCGCCGTCGCGCAGGGCCACGGGCGTGGAGCGGCCCATGCGGTTGGTCGCCGTCACCGGCTCGCCGGCCCGGAGCGGCTCGGCACGGAACACCACCTCCGCCGGGCGGGTGGCGAAGAGCGTCTGGAGTGTCCCGCCGCGGAGCACCGCCACCCGCTCGTCGCCGCGCTCGAAGTGCCACACGCGCCGTCCGCCGGCCAGCTCGGCCTGCGCCAGGAACCTCGCCGGCGCCAGGAAGTGCGCGCCCACCGAGTACCAGACCGCCGGCGGGCGGCAGGTGAAGTCCGGGTTGACCAACAGGCGGTACGGGTCGTAGCCGACGTGGATGTGCATGAACTTGAAGCTGTGCACCACGCCCTCGGCGAGGTTGTTGGTCGGCACCTCGCTCACCTCTTCGGTGTTCCAGATGGGCAGGTCGAGCCCGTGCTGCCGGAGCAGCGCGCGCCAGGCGGTGGCGTCGCCCGGACGGTCGTCGGTGTAGTGCACGCTGAGGATGTCGAGGTCGCGGCCCAGTCCGAGCTTGAGCACGTCGTCGGCGTAGGCGCGGTCGTGAACGAACCCGCAGCCCATGATCTTCGCTCGCGGGTTGCCCCGTCGGAGCGCGGCCGCCGTGTGGTGGACCAGCTCCACCAGCTCTTCGGGTGTGCCGGACCAGTACGTGTCCCGCAGGTTGGCCTCGTTCCAGATCTCCCAGTACTCGATCTCGTCGGCGAAGTCGCGTGCCAGGTTCTCCATCAACGAGTCCCACTCGGCGTAGTCGCGTGGTTTCACACGCTCGCACATCGGGCCCGCGTCGCCGCGCTCCGTGTGGTCGTCGGGCTTGGAGGACAGCGCGCCGGGACACTGGGCGACCTCGCCCGAGATCGAGATGCCTTCGGCATGGAGGGCCTTGGCGTACTGCTTCCACTGCGCCCAGTCGCCGGTGACGTACGGTTTGCCGTCGCGTTGGGCGATGGTGATCTTGCCGAAGGCGAAGGCCCAGAAGTTGAGCCGCGACCAGGCGGCGCCAAGGAGCCGGTGGCTGAGGGCGGCCGCCTCCGCCTCGCGGCCGGGGTAGAGCGGATGAGGCACGGCGGGCGGGGTGAAGAAGATGCCGCAGGGTGAGGCGGGGTCCGGCGCCGGCGGGGTGAAGACCACGGCCACCGCAGTCTCGGCCTTCGCGACCGCGTCGCCGCACCGTGCGGTGACGGCAAGCAGGAACAGCCCGCGCCCGGGGAACTTCAGGCCAAGCGGCGCCTCGCCCCGCCCGTCGCGAACCGGGATCTTCAGTTCGCCCTGCTCGCGCCACGGGCCTTCCTTCTCCTCCGCCGACCAGCGCACACGGACCTCGCCGGCGGCGTCCGTCACGCTGACGCGCAGGTCCGGCGTCTCCGCGTCGGTGAACACCAGCCCTGGCCGCGGCGACGTGACCGTCACCGTCAGCGCCGACGCGCAACCCGCCGCCACGATGCCGGACCAGCCGGCCAGCCAACGCATCATCGCCACTCCTCCGCCGCCGGGCCCTACGCCGGCAAGCTGCCCAGCCGTGCCTGCTCCTCGGGGATCCGGCGCTCGATCACCTCGTCCAGCCGCGCCAGCTTCTGTTCGATCAGCTCCCGGCTGATGGTGTAGCCGTAGGCCTCGCCGTGCCAGCCGAGCCGGCTGTCGGCCTGCCACAGCGGGATCGCCGCCGCGGCGTTCTCGCGCTCGTCCAGGCAGACCGCCAGCATTCGGTCCAGCAGTGCCAGCTTCGCCGCGGAGTCTTCGCTGCCCAGGTACTCGTCGCGCGCGACGAGGAACTCGACGACGTTGGCGCTGCTGACCAACTGGGTGCGGGCAAACTTGACCAGGCCGATCTCGCGGACCAGCCGCTCCCGGTCGGCGCCGTCGGTGAGCGGCAGCGCCGCCTCCAGCACGGCGATCCCCCTCAGCCACCCGGCCGCCACCGCGCGGTAGCATGCGGCCGTCTTGGCCGGGCCGAAGGGCGTCGCCCAGCCCAGTTGGTCGCCCCGCGTGTCGACGTCCAGCAGCCAGGAGTTGGGGAACGCCTTGTCGATGCGGTCGAACTCGAGGGCGAACGCCGGCCCGCGGGAGATGGGGCCGTAGTACATCACCGGGATGCTGCCGGGGAAGTCGTCCTGCGCATCGGAGAGCACCCGCCAGCCCGCCACCGCCTGGTCCGCCGCGGGCCGGCCGAACCAGCGCGAGGCCACCCGCCGGAGCCCGGCGTCGGCATCCGGCTCCTGCGGCGACCAGGCAAACTCGTTGCACACCTCCGTGCCCAGGCTGAGCATGTTGCCGAAGTTCCAGCAGGTCATCATGCCGGTCACGCCGGCGCCCGGCAGGCCCTGGTACTTCCAGGCGAGCTTGTGCGGCACGGGCAGGTAGGGGATGTTCGGGTTCTCGTGGGTGGTGCCGATCTGCAGCTTGGCATACACCGGCCGCCCGCGCGAGCGCTGAAACTCGGCGACTCCGCGGAACCGCGCCGACGGGCCGACCACCTTGATGCTGTACTCGTCGTTGGTGTAGTCGAAGTCGAGCGCTCGCGCCGGCTCGCCGCGCTCGTAGTCGCCCATCACGATCACGTCCTCGGGCAGCCGCTCCAGCACGCCGGTCTGGGGGTCCGGCTCGTGGGCGCTCCAGCTCCAGTTCCAGGCGATCACCTCGGCCGCGGGGTTGGCGGCCTTCACCCCGTCACGGAGGAGGGTGACCGTCTCGGCGATGACCTCCTGCGGCGACCGCTCCGCGCAGCGCGGGCAGAGCCAGCCCTCGTCGATCAGCTTCGCCCGCGCCTCGGGCTCAACCGGCCGGCCCTGGTGGCAGTAGCAGTGGCTCGGGAACTCGCTGCACGAGATGGTGATCAGCCCCGACAGCTCGGGCGCGTGGGCGAACAGGTACTCAGCGCCCTCGCGGATGTAGTCGCGCACCTGTGGGATGCTGGTGCACATCGTGTACATCGGCGCCACGCGGCAGAGCACGCCCCGCACGTCCGGGTGCGCCTGCCAGAAAGGGTGGTCGCGGTGGAAGCCGAGCGGCTCCTGGATGTAGCAGAAGACCTTCATCCCTTGCCCGTTGGCGCGCCGGCAAAGGTCGCGGAGCGCGCCGAGGATGGCGTCCGAGTGCTCGCCGAACTCGGGGAAGACGCTGGACCGGGCGAAGTGGCGGAGGCAGGCGCGAATCCAGATCCCGTTGAAGCCGTGCTCGGCGAGGCGGAGGAGGTAGTTGTCGTGGTAGTAGGTCTGCGGCCCGGTGTCCTCCTCGATGAACGCCGGGTAGTCCACGTCGATGCCCCAGCTCGCGATGTCGAACGGCGGCCCGGTGAGGCCGGTCAGCTCGTCGAGGTAGAAGGGCGAGAGGCACGAGCGGTGGACCCGGTGCTTGAACAGCGGCTGCCGGGTGATCTCGCCAAGGGGCACGAACGGCCCGCCGCGCTCCTTCATCAGCCGGGCGAGGTGGAAGCAGCCCTGCAGCGTGCCGCTGGGATCGCGGCCGGTGACGGTGATGCGATCGCGGGCGACCTCGATGCAGTGCGCCTCGGCCACGTCGGACAGCGCGGGGTCGACGCGCAGCAGCAGGCGGCAGCCCTCGACCCGCATCGGCCCGATCTCCATCGAGTGGGCGAGGAAGCCGCTCAGGTAGCGCGTGGCGGTGGCCAGGATGGGGTCGTCACCCTGCGGCATCACGATCCAGGAGGCGTCGAGGGTGACTTCGCCAGCGGTCGCTACCGCCTCGTCGCGGCGGAACGACTCGCGGTTGAGCGGGCCGATCAGTTCGGCGGCGAAGGGGAAGCGGTCGGTGATGCGCACGGCGGGGCTCCGGGAGCGGCGTTCGGTCGTGGTCCCGCATCTCCTGCTGGTCCGGCTCGGCCGGGGCGTTCAGGATCGAGCCAGGCGCTATCTCTACGCCGCGTCGGTGTCCTCCCACATACGCTGTGCCTCCGTCAAGTGCTTACGCAGCAGCGACAAGTCAGGGAACGGCGAGCCACAGTCGGCCGGCCTGAGCCGGGCATCGCGGAGTTCAGCCGCATACGAGGTCACGTCGAGGGCCGGCGACAAGAGAACCGCCATTCCGACTGGGTCGATCGCGAGGAGCCCAACATCGAAGAGGGCATGCAGGTCCGCACGCAACAACAGACCATTCGTGTCATCGTCGGCGCCGCCTGAGCAGAACGGCAGAATGTGCGCGGCCTCCAGCGCTGGCGCTCCGCTCCAACCGGTTATCGCGCAGCGACCGCCATAGCGGACGAGCATCCTCTCCCTGAACAGGGGTTGCCCCCGGCGCAGAGCTACGGACCGGAGAGTCCGGTCGCGTACTTCCCCTTCGGTCGCACCGGCGAACTCCCCGGCCTCAGACAGCTCCGCCTGCAGTTCCGCCACTTGCTCCTCAAGCGCGCCCCACCTGAGGGCCTGCAAGATGGCAGCGGGTGTTTCCGGGTAGGGCAGCACCAGCTGTCCGGGACAAGCGATCTCGTCTGTAGAACTTGTATGTGATCGTGACGTCTGGATACTGGCTGGGAACGCGACTTCGACCAACGGGAATGTGGAGGTTCATCGGCGGCATCAAGCCGAAGCCCGCTGCCTTAAGCGGTTGGCTCCCCGCAAAACGGTCCCGAAGTACGGTCACCTCCTCGATGACCTCGCGGCGCGGCCTTGCGCTGCCCTCTTTGGCCTCGCCAGATTCCCCGACGCCGTGCGTCAGTTGCAGGTATACTCCGCTCATGTCCGCGCAGAAGAGGAACTGAACGAAGACTCCCTCGTAGTAGTTGCGCGTCGCTCGATTGTACCGGAGACCAAGCCAAGGCGTGTTTGTAAACGTCTTCGCCTTCCCTATCGACGCCTGAACGATGAGGGGGGGCCGGCTGAGGTCGTCGAGCCGCTCCCGAACAGGACGAAGCGAAGCAGCCAACTCCTTGCCTCGCCGGAACCAGGCCTCGAAAGGCAGGAAGGCACCAGCCTCGTATCTGCACTTTGGGTGCCAAACGAAGACCGTCTCCAGCCAGCCAACGAAGCTCGAGACGGTGGGCGGATCGAGCGCGGCTCGGTCGCCTGTCATGTCAACACCCCTTCCACCCTCGGCCGCAGGCTACCCAGCGTACCCTATCGCCGTGTCGTACGCCAGCTTCTCCTGCCGCACATCTGACGGCCCAATCTGGCACAACACCGGCACGTCGCTCGTCAGCCGTAGCGCGTTCTGCCCGAACGGCACCGGGAAGCCGGACTCGCCCACCGGCTCGTGCGTGCGGAGGCACGTCACCCTCCAGGCTGGCGCTTGGAGCGCGATCCCGGGCTCCGGCTCGCGGTACTACAGGTACACGCCATCCCGATCTCTGGGTCGCTAGTGTGGTCTTCCAGCACCGCCCACGCGGCCGGCCGATGATGTAGCCGGCTTGAGTGAGCGCGGCTGGTCCCTGCGACGTGGGCTTGATGGCGGTGGTCGGCACATGAGGTGGCGCACACAGCACCCGGCCGAGCGGACCACCGCGAGCATGCCAGTGAGGACTGCCGGAACACCGTATGGTACGGCCCAACGTCGCCGGCACACATCGCGCACGCGAGCATGGGTTCCGACGACGCCAGGTGTCGAAGGGCTCGCCTAACCTCCGGCACCCAACCGTGGCTGCGACACGGCGGTGTCAACAAGCCGGAAGAGCCGCATTGTACGACGTTCTCCGTAGCTTACTATAAATATGAATAAGAGTGGCACGATCACATAAAGAGTGATTATAATAATAAACCGGCCTCAACTCGAGAGATCCGTCCAGATACGGGACAGGCCGCACCTCGACCGCCGGCCCACTTGGTGTTGCAGGCAACATGAAATGGAGTTCGCCTCGCCATCCCCTCGTGAGGCCCTGGACTAGGTAGGCCGTTACCAGCCCCAACCCGAACACCACCCACAGCCAAGCGGCACGGCGGAGGAGCTTGTGAGTACGACTGGGTAGCCGGAGCACAATGCGCTGCACGTCTCGTGTGTCGGCAATCCGGTGGGCGAACTTCAGGTCCGCCAGTAACCTCGTGCTAGGGGACGAGTGGTCGTGCTTCTTTGCGTCGCTGGGCGGCACCTCCGCAAGGCACTCCAGCCGGACGCACTCGCGGCATCGCAGCAGACCGAGGTCGAACCTCAGACTTGCCTGTGAAGGGCCTATCTCTACCGTCGCTCTGGGCGGTGCTGCGATGGCGCGGGCCACGATCCACTTGTAGCCCGGAGGCAGCAGGAACGTGAGCGGTTCGTCCACCATCGAGGGAGCGATGTCCTTCGCGCCTGTGTTGAGGATCGCGCCTTTGAGGAGCACCAAACCCTCGCCCACTGATGATCCACCACAGGATACAGACAGCTCGGGCAGGTTCCTGACGATCGCATCGAATAGAGCGATGGAATCCTCAACCACGAAGACCAACGCACCTGGGTACCGTCGCTGCAGGAAGAGCAGGATGCTAAGCCCCCCGAATGCAACGGTCGCAATGAGCCCTAGGACACCCATCCAACACCAACTTCCGATGGCACCGAGACACGCGATTCCCCACCCGGCAGCCACCTTACAGATCCCTGGCAGTCATTACGCTTGGTCATGCCGCACTTCATCGTAGCCGAGCGTTTCGCGGGCGTCAACCGTTGCGCTCCGCTCACCGACCTCAGTACCACCACCAGATCAGTGCTGTCACTCTGGACGGGTGGCAACTGCCAGGGAGAGTACTCCATCGTCGTCTGGTTCGCCAGTTCCGTCGGGCGCATGCCGGCGCGGCCTAGCGGTTGTTGCGGAACCGTTGCATCGCTTGCCTGAATCCATGTTTGGCGACGGCGGGCAGGCCCCAGACTGTGCCCACGAGTAGTGCACGCACCATGTCCGCCGCGGCGGGCGTGGCGCGAGCGGCGCTGCGCGGCCCGCAAGGCGCGCCGCCGAGCAACACTCAGGAGGCACCCATGAAGCGGAGAGCGTTCACGCTCATCGAACTCCTCGTCGTGATCGCCATCATCGCAATCCTGGCGGCGATTCTCTTCCCGGTCTTCGCGAAGGCGCGGGAGAAGGCCCGGCAGAGCAGTTGCACGAGCAACCTCAAGCAGCTCGGCCTGGCCGTCGCCCAGTACATCCAGGACTACGACGAAACGTCGCCCCTGACCGCGTTCGCCGTCGCGGCGGGCACCGCGGTCTATCCGGACGGCTCGACCGGGACGAACTACCTCTGGTACCACCCGTTGCAGCCGTACATCAAGAGCGTGCAGCTCCTCAACTGCCCCAGCTACGGCGGCACCAAGTACACCGGGTTCTACCACCCGCCCGGCGGGTACGGCGGCAACCAGTTCGGCTGGAGCCGCGTGCTGGCGCCCTACAAGTACCCGGCGGAGTTCGGGATCATCATGGACGGCGGCTGGGACCGGGTGCGCATCCCCAACGACCT
>JACPDV010000376.1 GCA_016183835.1 Armatimonadota bacterium | reverse complement strand
GACGAGACCGGGCTGACCCTCATGGTAGCCTACTGCATGAGGTTCCACCCGCTGGTCGTGAAGATGAAGCAGATGCTGGATGAGCGGGCCCTCGGCGACCCGTTCCAACTCAGCATCTGGACCGAGCAGTACACCCGCTTCCCCGCCGACCACTGGGCCAGCAGCGCCGCCAAGCTGGGCGGCGGGCAGCTCTTCTCCCACGGCTGCCACTACATCGACCTGCTGCTGTGGTTCCTCGGCCGGCCCGTCCGCGGCAGCCACCTGGGCAGCAACTACTGCACCCCATGGATGGAGATGGAGGGCACCAGCAACGTTCAGATCCAGTTCGCCGACGGGCCGCTGGGCTACCATTTCGGCACCTGGGGCGCCAAGGGGACGCGGCTGCGCTACTCGTTCCAAGCGCACGGCACCGAGGGGATGCTCGACGCGCGGGTCAGCCAGGGGCAGCTCTACTCCATTGTCGGGGGCGAGGAGAAGCTGATCTTCGAGGCGCCGCTGGGCAAACACACCGAGAACGAGATGCGGCACTTCCTCGATTGCGTCGAGACGGGCGCCACGCCGCTCACCGACGGGCCGGGCAGCGTACAGGGGCTGAAGGTGATCTGGCGCATGTACGAGGCGGAGCAGCAGGGCGTGGTGGCCGACCTGCGCGGGTGCGGGCTGGACGAGTACGCCCCGGCCTGAGCTGCGCCGGCGCCCCAGGGGAGGTGCGGGGTGCGAGACGGGAAGCGGAGAGGGGCCACGCCGTCTGTGGATCCGCCGCCCGAGCCGGCGCCGGCGCCAGGTCAGGCAGCCCGCGTCACCTGCTACCTCTTCGCCGGGCTGCTCTGCTTCTACGCCCTCTTGTGCAACCGGCAGGTCTGCTACGGCGACGCGCCGGAGTTGATGACAGCGGCCTCGCGGCTGGGCGTGGCGCACCCTTCTGGCTATCCCTTGTTCACGATGCTGGGCAAGCTGGCCAGCCTGATGCCGCTGGGGCCGCTGCCCTACCGGATGGGCTTGGTGGCGGGGCTGTTCGGCGCGCTGGCCGCCGCCTGTGTCTGCCGCCTCGCGTTCGAGTCCCGCTGCTCTCGCGGCCCGGCGGTGCTGGCTGGTCTGGCCTTCGGCCTGTCGCCGGTCGTCTGGGGCAACGCCACGGTGTTCGAGGTCTACACGCTTAACGCCGTGCTGGTGGGCGCGGCGTTGCTGCTCTCCGCGCGCGTCTGGGACCGGGCGGAGCGGGAGCGCTCGGAGCGGGACCGCGACCTGCGCTGGCTGGCGTTGGTGGTGGGTCTGGGGCTGTCGCACCACTTGACCTACGTCTGCGTGCTGCCGGCCGTCGGGTGGGCGCTGATCCGCGGGCGCAGGACCTACTTGCCGACGATCGGAGCGCTGCTCCGCGCCATGGCCTGCCTGCTGCTGGGCTGCAGCCCGTGGCTCTACTTCGTGGTCCGCGGCAGGTTCGCGTATGACCCCGCCACCTGCTGGGCCGAGGTCGACACGCTGCGCGCCGTCCTCCGGCACATCACCGCCCGGGAGTACGGTGCCCACCCGTTCGCCTTCTCGGCCAGCGCCGCGCCGCGCCTGGCGGCGCGCGACTTCGTGGCGTTCTGGGAACAGTTCGGGCCCCTGTTGGCTCTGGCGCCGCTCGGCCTGCGAGGGCTGCGTCGCACCCACCCGGCGCTGTTCGACATCGTCGTCGGCCTGCTCGTCACCAACGGCGTGATGGTGTTCGGCGCCCACGGCGGCTACACCGAGTTCTTCATCCCGAGCTACGTCTGCGTCGCGGTGCTCGCGGCGCTCGGGCTGGGCTGGTGCTGCCGGCTACCCGCGCTGCGCAGGCCCGCGCAGCTCCGGCGGCTGCCCCTCGCGATCGCGGTCGTCATCCTGCTCTGGGCGCAGCCGGATCACTTCGCCACGCTGCGGCCGTTGCGGGCACCCTTGGCGATGCACTACGTCGACCGGGCAGAGCGTGAGCTGCCGCCCGACGCCGTCGTGATCTACAGCAGCTACTGGAAGTACCCGGACCACCTGATCCTGCCGCTCCGCTACGCTCAGGGCGTCGGCCGCCGGCTCCCCCGTGTCGTGCTCGGCGTCAACCAGTTCTCCGACACCGGGCAGCTCACGCGCTTCCTCAGCGACGTCGGCGCCGCGCCGGACCTCCTCGGCGATCTTCTGCGGCTGCCGGCGCCGGAGCGGCCGGAGCAGTTCATCCGCCGCTACACGGGGCCGCGACCGCTCTTCACCGACGCGCCGTTCCTGATCGAGCGCTGCGGCAAGGGCGGCGCCCTGCGCGGCTTCTACTGGCGGATCGCGGATCAGACGGGCTTCACTCTGGAGACCGATCTGGCTGCGGACCTGGCTTGGGTCCGGGAGCAGCTTGCCACCGCCGGGCGCTACGACGACGAGCAGGCGTGCGTCGCAACCGTCTTGCTGAACCAGATCGAGTACCAGCTCAGGACCGGTCACCCCGTGGAGGCCCACGAGGCAGCGCTCGAGCTCGGCCGGCTGTGCAAGGACGCGGACGGCGCGCTGTTCTTCGCGGCCACCTACCTCAGCCGGCTGGGCGCTCAGCCGGATGCCTGGGGCGTGTGGCGCCGGCTCCAGGAGCTGCTCCCCTACGCCGCGATCACCTACTCCCTCAAGGGCATGTTGCTGTTCAAGGAGCGGTCGTACCGGGAAACCCTCGACGCCCTGGACCAGGGCTACGCGCTCGACCACGTCGCCGAGCGCGGCCAGGTGGCCTACCTGCGCGCCATGTGCTACGTGGCCCTCGGCGACCGCGCTCGCGCCGAGGCGGCCGCGGGGCCGCAGATCTGGGAGAGCATTCGGCGCGAGCTGCAGGGCCGCGCGGGACGGCCCACGCCCTGACGAGCCGGGGTATGCTGCGCAACCAGCGCCCCCCGTCCGCACGACGCCGCCGAAGGTGCGGGGCCGGGCAAACGCGAATCCTCCAGGCGATCGAGTTGAGCGGAGAAGCGGGTGAGGGAGCGCGCGCGCAAAGGTGGACCTCCCGGTCGCCGGCGCGACGGTACTCAGCCGGAGGCGCCGGCATTCCCGGCTCTTACACCGCTCGGCGTGCGTCGCCTCACCGCCGCCGTGTTCGCCGGCACGTTGTGCTTCTACGGCGCCCTCAACAACCGCGAGGTCTGCTTCGGCGACTATCCCGAGCTGATGGGCGCCGCCTACCGGCTGGGCGTGGCGCATCCCTCGGGCTATCCGCTGTGGACACTCCTGGGCAAGCTCGCCAGCTTCCTCCCGCTGGGGCCGCTGCCCTACCGGATGGGCCTGGTGGCCGGCGTGTGCGGCGCGCTCTGCGCGGCCTGCCTCTGCCGGCTCGCGCTGGAAGCCAGATGCTCGCCGGCAGCGGCTGTGGTCTCTGCAGTGGCCTTCGCCCTCTCACCGGTCGCCTGGCAATACGGGACCCTGTTCAAGGGTTACCTGCTCAACGGGCTCTTCGTGGCTGTGGCATGCCTCCTCTGCGCCCGCGTGTGGGACCGAGACGAGCGCAGCCGAGGGCAGCGTGACCGCAGCTTGCTCTGGCTGTCGGTGGTGGTCGGGCTCGGGCTGTCGCACCACCTGACCTACGTGGCTGTGGTGCCCGCGTTGGCTTGGGCCGCGTGGCGCGGACGGCGGGCGTACGTTCCGAGCGCGCGCACCGTTGGCTGCGCGGTGCTCGCGCTGGCGGTGGGGTGTACCCCGTGGCTCTACTTCGTGGTACGCCCTGCGGTTGATCACCGCCCGGCAGTACGGTTCGCACCCCTTCGCCTTCTCGCCGAGCGCAGTTCCGCTGCTGGCGGCCCGCGACGGCCTGGCCTTCTGGCACCAGTACAGCCTCTTGTTGGCACTCGTGCCATTTGGTTGGCTGGTGCTGCGCAAGCGGCATCCGGCGCTGCTCGACATCCTCTTGGGCGTGTTGGTGGTCAACGGACTCGTCGTGTTCGGGGCGCACGGCGGCTACCTCGACTTCTTCGTGCCCGGCTACACAGTCTGTGCGGTGCTGATCGCCGCCGGGCTCGACGCGCGGCCCGCACTGCGGTGGGGGCCCGTGGCGCTCGCGGCGATGGTGCTGGCCGCGTCGCTGCCGGGACGCTACCGCGACCTACGGCCGTCGCGGGCGCCGCTGGTGATGAACTACGTCGACCGCATCGAGCACGAACTGCCGCCGAACGCCGTGATCATCGAACACATGATCTGGGGCAACGCCGATCAGATGTACTTCCCCATTCGCTACGCGAAGTCGGTGGCACAGCGGCTGACAGGAATCCTGTACGTCCATGACGACGAGATCGCCGTCACCAAGCCGATGGTGGGGTGGCTGAAAGAGCTCGAAGTGTCGCAGGAGCTCACCCGCCAGCTACTTGCGGCGCCCGAGCCGAAGCGCTTCGAATTGCTTGTCCGGCACTACGATGGCTCTCGCCCGCTCTACACCGACTCGCCCCAGGTGTTCGAGGCCGCCGGCAAGGGCGGCGCCTACCGCGGCTTCTTCTGGCGCATTACGGACCAACCGGGCCACGTGCTTGAGTCGGACCCGGCGCGCGACTTGACGTGGGTGGAGGAGCAGCTCGCGCTGGCGCAACGCTGCGGCCTTGACCAGGCCAAGGAGGAGCAGACTTGCGTCTCGGCCCTGCTCCTCAACCAAGCCCATTTCTACTGGGCCACCGCGCAACGCGACGATGCGCGCCTTTCCGCCCTCCAAGTCGGCAGGCTGTGCGACCGCTCGGCCACGGCTTTGTCCTTCGCCTCCAGCTACCTGGCGCGCATGGGTTGCCGGAGTGAGGCCCGGGGAATCTGGGGCCAGCTCTGCGCCGTGGCGCCCTACGATGCCAACACCTGGATCGCGAAGGGCTTCCTGGAAGTGCAGGAGGGCTCACTGGCCGAGGCGCTCGTCTCGCTCAACCGGGCCGGGGCGCTCGACCGGGCGCAGAATCCGCAGCAGGTGGCGTACCTGAAGGCCATGTGCTACCTGCAGCTCGGCCAGCCGGCACGCGCCGAGCAGGAGGCCGGGCCGGCGATCTGGTCGAACATCCAGCGTGATCTGCGGAAGCGACGTGGCGCCAAGTGATCAGCTCGACGCGGTGCGGGCCTTCCCGGCCGCGGCCCAGGCGCGCAGGGCGTCGATGTCGGCCTGCTTCGTCCGCGACAGCGGCACCGACTCGGCCAGGCAGACCAGCACGTCTTCCGTCGTGAACTCGCGCCGCGCCTCGAATCCGACGTACATCGCGTCGAGGATCCCCTGCTCGATCTCCGCCCCGCTGTAGCCCTCCGCCGCCTCGGCCAGGGCGTCCAGGTCGAACTCACGGAGCCGGTGCTCGCGCCGCTTGGTGAGGTGCACCTCTAGGATCTCCCGCCGCTCGCTCAGCGTCGGCAGATCGATGAAGAAGATCTCGTCGAACCGGCCCTTGCGCAGCAGCTCGGGCGGGAGCGCCTCGATGTTGTTGGCCGTGGCCACCACGAACACCGCCGAAGTCTTCTCCTGCATCCAGGTGATCAGCGTGCCGAAGACCCGCGCGCTGGTGCCGCTGTCGCCGACGAAGGTGCTCCCCAGGCCGCGGAAGCCCTTGTCGATCTCGTCGATCCAGAGCACCGTCGGCGCCATCGCCTCGGCTACGGCGATCATCTCCCGCGCCCGGCTCTCGCTTTCGCCCACCAGGCTGCCCATCAGCCGCCCCACGTCGAGCCGGAGGAGCGGCACGCGGAGTAGCTGCGCCGTGGCCTTGGCCGAGAGCGACTTCCCCGTGCCCTGGATGCCGACCAGGAGCAGGCCCTTCGGATTCGGCAGGCCGTAGCGCCGGGCCCGCTCGCTGAAGGCCAGCGCGCGCCGCTCCAGCCAGGCCTTCAGGCCGCGCAGCCCGCCGATGTCGTCCAGGTTCTCCTCGGCGTTGATGAATTCGAGCACGCCGCTCCGGCGCAGGGTCTGGCGCTTCTCCTCGAGCACCTGGTCGATCACCGTTTCGTCGAGCACGCCGGCGGCGGCCAGGCCCATCCGCACCACGCGCTCGATGCGGCTGAGGGTCATCCCCTGGCAGGCCTTCACCAGCGCCTCGCTGGCCCCGCTCTCCAGCCGCGACTCGACGCCCTCGAGCAGGCCGGACAGGCGCGTGGCGATCTGGTCGTAGGTCGGCAGCGGGAAGTCGAGGATGGTGATGTCTTCGCCCACCGTGGCGGGCACCTCGAGGAGCGGCGCGCAGATCACCACGGTCTGCCGCCGCGCCCGGAGCAGGGCGGCCACGTTGCGGAGCTGGCGGGCGATCTGGTGGTCCCGCAGGTAGGGGTGGAAATCGCGGAGCACGACGATGGCGGCCTCGCCGTCGGGGAGCTTCTCGACGCAGTCCAGCGCCGGGCCGGGAAGCCCGCGCACCGCCGCGCCGTCGCCGAAGCCGCGCACCACGTCCCAGACGTAGACCCGCCGCTCGGGGCGGAGCGCCGCGGCCACGGCGCGGATCTCCTCCTCGGCGCGCGCCTCCTCGGAGGTGACCAGGTACAGCACCGGGTAGCCGGCGCGAACGTGGAGGTCGAGCCGGGTACGGAAGTCGCTGGAGGGTGGGCTCATCGCCCGGTCGGATTCGCGAGCGGCGGGTGGTTACCCTTCCGGCGGGTGTGTGACGAGGGTGTACACCATCGGCACGCCGCGGTCGTCGAGCATCGGCTGGCCGTTCAGGTCGAGGACCGACAGCGTGCCGTTGACATACACGATCTGCCCCACCGGATTGTGCTGCCGGTCGGTCACCGAGCCGGTCACCGTGCCGTCGGCATGGAGCTCGAACTCCACCAGCACCCCGTCGCTGGCGTGCAGGCGGATGGTGCCCGTCGCCTCGTCGCCCGGGGCGATCGTGACGTCGAGGGTCCCGCCCACCCAGTAGCCGTCCGGCGCGAACCACATCACGATCCCGGCGAAGTCCTCGGGCCGGAGGCCCAGGTCGCCGTGGTAGTCGAACCGGTTGGCGTACTCGATGCTGCCGTCGACGCGGAACACCTCGGCGCGGACCTCGCCGTCCACCACGCCGGTGGCGGGATCGCGCTGGCCCTCGAGACGGAAGTGCACCTCCGCGTTGCCGCCGCGCTCCACCAGAGTGTGCCCGTCGGTCTGGTCAATCAGGTGGCCGTGCGCATCGAGCCAGAGATAGGTCTGGAGATCGGTGTCGGGGCCGGTGATGTGCAGCGCCAGCGAGTACACCACGTCGGGGTCGTCGGGCGAGTCGCGGAGCACGCCGTCGAGGGTCAGGCCGTCCTGCTGCTGGTGGATCAGCTCGGTGCGGGCGGCGCGGGAGCGCGAGCGGTTGGGCACGAAGACGAACTGGTCGAGCACCCGGAACGCCGGAGAGCCGCGGTCGAAGGCCGACAGCCGGGAGCCGAAGGAGTTCACCCCGAGGAGCGCGGTGCGCATGGCGTCGTTGGTCTGCGCCGCGCGGGAGGCGCCGGTGCGGACGAAGACCGGCCCGGACAGGAACCCGTCGTCGAACGAGTGGAGGGCGAAGGTGGGTCCACGATCGAGCGGCCCGGGGCCGGCGATGGGCGCAAATCCGCCGGGTCCGCTGCAACCGATCAGGCAGAGGGGCAGCAGGGCAGGGGCACGTCGGTACCACGTTGCGGCCAAGACCCGTCGCGGCAGCATCGGGATCCTCGGTACGCCGTTGACATGATGCGTACCCCACGCGCCGGCGTCAGTACCTACGAGCGTGTTAGGGGAGTGTGTTGCCGCCGGGATCCAGCTCGTCCTTGAGCGTGCAGTCGATCAGCTTGAGGAGGATCGCCACGTTGCCCGTCTTGCGCGGCGCGCGCGTGCTGAGCCGGTCGACGCAGTCGCGGCGGCCGGAATCGGCGGTGAGCTGGAGCAGCTCCGGCAGCTCCTCGCCGGCGGCCTTGGCCATGCCGAGCACGTAGGCCGCCTCGCCGAAGGTCAGCCCGGTCGCCAGCGCCTGTTGGAGCGCGCCCGGCTGCGCCAGCATGAAGCGCTCCACAATCCGCTCGGCGGCCTCGCGCTCGGGCGCCCCGCGGTCGACCATGGTGATGTCGATGCTGCTGATCAACCCCCTCGCGCGGCTCCCGGCGATCCCGTAGCGCGCGTGGTCCAGGCGCTTGAGCAGCACCTCGGTGTCGCGCTCCGCCGACTCGAGCGCGGCGGCGGTGCCGGGGTTGAAGAACGGCATGATCGGCCCGGCCGGCTGCGCGCCTTGCCGTAGGTCGTCGATCGCCCGGTGGTCCTGGCGGATCCGGTCGCGCGCCGCGGAGACCAGCTCGGCCAGCCGGCCGCCGCCGTCGGTCAGCTCGCGGGCCGCGCGGTCGCTGTCGTCCAACACCGCCCGCGCCACCGTCAGCACCGCCACCGAAGGCTGCGCGCCGCGGCGCGCACCTTCTGCCCGTCCAGGATGCTGTCCTGCACCGACCGGTCGAGCTTGGTGCGCACCCGGTAGAGCCCGTCGAGCTGTGCCCCGGCCACGTCGTTGCCTCTCACCAGCGCGCTCTCGCCGTCGAGCGGCTTGTCGTAGCCCGCCTTGGCACCGTCGCGCAGCGAACTGACTCGCGGGGCCAGGTCACCCAGCGCCCGCGTGGCCTCCTGCACGTCCGCCGCGCTGGCCAGGATCACCTCGGACGGCACCGGCATCTGCTCGGGCAGCGCCGACCGCTCGGCGTTGACGAGCTGCGGCGACACGCCGTATTGCAGCGCCTGGTCGTACTGCTCGCGCGCCTCGCGCACGTCGCCGCGCCAGGCGGCCGAACGCGCCAGGCCGAGGTGCGCATCGCCGTATTGCGGGTCGGCGGCCGACATAGCTGATCCGGTCGCGGTTGATGGGATGCGTCTCGAAGTAGCCCCAGAAACGCGGCGTGGCACCGTAGCGCTGGTCGAGGCGCTGGAAGAAGTCGATCCCGCGGCCCGGGTCGTGGCCGGTCATGCTGGCGAAGCGCACCCCTTCGTAGTCGGCTTTGGTCTCGTTCTGCCGCGACCAGTGGAGGTCGAGGAAGTAGTTGCCCAGGTAGGCGTACTCGAGCCAGTCCTCAGTGTGACGGTTGGTCGCCAGGATCAGCGCGACGTTGATCAACAGGTTGCGCTGGAAGGCGAGCGACCCGTGCCGGCGCTCGACATGGCCGACCTCGTGCCCCACGACGAAGGCGACCTCGTCCTCCGACCCGGCGAAGCGGAGCAGGCCGCGGGTGACGTAGATGCCGCCCCAGGGGATGGCAAACGCGTTGGGCGCGTCGACGTCGACCAGCTTGAAGCGGTAGGGCACGTTGGTGCGGTGGACCTTGGCTTTGGCCTCGGCGCCGAGGAGCCGGGTGTAGCCGAGGAGGAGCGGGTCGTCGTCCATGCGGAACTGCAGGTTGACGCCCAGCTCGGACAGCGCGCCGAGGGGCCGCTCGACGAGCGTGTCCGTGACGTCGTTGGCGCATCCGCCGAGGAGCACCGCCACCAGCGGGCAGAGGCCGCTGCAGAGCCGGGCAAGGGACACACGACTGCGCATGTGCGAACTCCCGACCGGTCGGCGGCGGCGGGAAGCTACGCCGTGGCGCCCTCGACCGCCGCCAGCGCCGCACGGACATCCTCGGCCCCGGTCTGGCCCTGGCCGTCGATCTCGGCGATCACGTCGCGCGCGACCAGTCTCAGGAAGGCATTGACGCATTCCGGATCGAACTGTAAACCACGGTTCTTGGCAAGTTCTTCAAGCGCCACGCGCCGCGGCCGGGCGCTCCGGTAGGGCCGGCTCGAGGTCATCGCGTCGTAAGTGTCGGCCACGCCGATGATGCGCGCCATGAGCGGGATCTCGTGCTCGTGCAGCCCGTCGGGGTAGCCGCGCGCGGAGAAGCGCTCGTGGTGGTGCCGCAGGCCGGGGAGCACGCGCCGGAGCTGCTTGACCGGGTAGATGATCTCCGCCGACTTCACGGGGTGGCTCTTCATCACCCCGAACTCCTCGTCGGTGAGGCCGCCCTCCTTGAGCAGGATGGCGTCGCGGATGCCGATCTTGCCCACGTCGTGGAGTAGCCCGGCGTAGAAGATCACCTCCACCTCGTCGGGCGGCAGTCCCAACTCGATGCCGATCAGCCGCGAGTAGGTGGCCACCCGCTCGCTGTGGCCGCGGGTGTAGGGATCGCGGGCGTC